>JBDSZF010000038.1:0-5956 GCA_039925285.1 Polaromonas sp. | reverse complement strand
TCAAAGACCCGGCTGACCCGCTGCGCCTGGTGATCGTGCGCGACATGTGGCTCACCGGCTTTGACGCGCCCTGCGTGCACACCCTGTACGTGGACAAGCCGATGAAGGGCCACAACCTGATGCAGGCGATTGCCCGGGTCAACCGCGTGTTCAAGGACAAGCAAGGCGGCCTGGTGGTGGACTACATCGGCATCGGCAGCGAGCTCAAAGCCGCCATGAAGGAATACACCAACTCCAAAGGCCGAGGAAGGCCGACGGTCAACGCCCACGAGGCCTACAGCGTGCTGATGGAAAAGATCGACGTGCTGCGCGCCCTGCTGCACGGCTTTGACTACAGCGGCTTTCTGACCGAGGGCCACAAGGCGCTGGCGGGCGCGGCCAACCATGTGCTGGGCTTGAAGTCAGCGCAGGGACGCGATGGCAAGAAACGCTTTGCCGACACGGCGCTTGCCATGAGTAAGGCTTTTACCCTGTGCTGCACGCTGGATGAGGCCAAGGCGGTGCGCGAGGAGGTGGCCTTCCTGCAGGGCGTGAAGGTGATCCTGACCAAGAAGGACGCCACAGCCGGCCGGCGCACCGATGAGCAGCGCGAGCTGGCGATCCGGCAGATCATCAGCCAGGCGGTGGTGTCGGACAGCGTGGTGGACATCTTTGACGCCGTGGGCCTGGACAAGCCCAACATCGGACTGCTCGACGATGAGTTCCTGGCCCAGGTGCGCAGCCTGCCCGAGAGGAACCTGGCGGTTGAACTGCTGGAGCGCCTGCTGGAAGGCGAGATCAAGGCCAAGTTCGCCTCCAACGTGGTGCAGGACAGGAAATTCAGCGAGATGCTCGCCGGCGTGATCGCCCGCTACCAGAACCGCTCCATCGAGACCGCGCAGGTCATGGAAGAGCTGCTGGAGATGGCCAGGAAGTTCCGGGAGGCCGCTTCACGCGGGCAAACGCTGGGCCTGTCCGACGACGAAGTGCGCTTTTACGACGCGCTGGCCAACAACGAGTCGGCCGTGCGCGAGTTGACCGACGAGACCCTCAAGAAAATCGCCCATGAGCTGACGGAGAACCTGCGCCAAAACATGAGTGTGGACTGGTCTGAGCGCGAAAGCGTGCGCGCCAGGCTGCGCCTGATGGTCAAGCGCATCTTGCGCAAGTACAAGTACCCGCCAGATTGGCAGGACGCGGCTGTCGAGTTGGTGCTGCAGCAGGCGCAGGCATTGGGGGAAAGTTGGGCGGAGTGACCCAACGGGGCACCAGCAGCTGAGTCAAAGTTGAGAGAATGTGTGGGTTCCCCATGCGCAATAGCGCTTGACCGTCGCCAGCGAAAGGTCCCAGTGCGCTGCAGTCTGAGCCAGGCTCGCGCCGCCTTCGCGTCGCCAGCGGGCCACCTCGCCTGCGTCCGCCTTGACAGGACGCCCCAGGCTTTGCTTGCCACGGTGTGTCAGGCCCGTGCGTAGAAGCGACTCACGGGCGACCTGGCGGCCGGCGGCCGTTCGCTCGGCGATGCGTTGGCGCTCCATGTCGGCGACCTGGGCCAGCACCGCCAGGATCAACTCACCGGCCCCCTTGGCCATAACGCCCAAACCCTGCACATGAACGGCTACGCCCTTGTCGAGCAAAAGACGGACGGTAGACTGGACATCCAGAGCATCGCGCCCGAGCCGGTCGACGGCATAAACGTGCAGCGTGTCGCCCTTTCGGATGAAGGCCAGCAGCCTGGCAAAGCCCGGCCGTTTCGCGGCCAGGATGGCACCGCTGACCCCGACATCGTCGAACTCCTCGTCAAAGCTGCTCCCCATGGCAGCGCGCTGCGATTCAATGCTCTGGTCGGAAGTCGAGACCCTGTAGTAGGCGATGTTGCTCATTTTTGGCTCGAAAGTTATTGGTCCAAATATAAGCCAGGCTCAGAACCTGTTTCAATGTCTTTTGATCCTAAATGCATGATGCTTTTCTGCCTGGCTCAGAACTTACAAGATTTGAGCTAGGCACCTGAGTTGCAGCCTTTCCCTGCAGATGAGTCTTGATACTTGCGACAGCCTAAGTTTGCGGGATGATTACCTGCAATTGGTAACCTAATTACTGTGTGTATGGCTGTAAAAGACTGAGTAATGACCTACATTTATTCAAACGACTCGCTCCATAACACTCATTCACATTGGCTCTGTCACCGTTAAATGTGGAAATCTTGGCTTCCTCACGAATAGGCAAGAAGTTCTTCCCTGTGATGACTGGAATTTCCACATTTAACGGTGACAGAGCCTTTAAAAAAGACCTTTTTTAGATCATTTTTTGAAATGAGAATTCCTGCAGGAAATGCCTGCACCCGCCATGATCGCTTCGCCCTGATTGATCAGGTTGAGCATGGTGCCCACGACCCATGCGATACGCATGGCGCGTGAAACGATCTGGCGAGAAAAAATAACCTTGAAGAATGTCTTCATGCAGGGCACCAACAATGCGGTTCGGTTTGCCGCAGCGCTGACCCAGGCTGCGAACTTGGCGCATTATGTCCGATGAACCAGAAGCATCCTGAGCGCCTGGCTGTCGACGAATCTTGAGCAAAAACAGAGGCATGAGTCATGGCTCCACAAGTGTGTGAAATACATTGGTCGCCCGGCAGGGGCAATTTATTACACACCATCTCAAATGGAGCTACGGCGCCTGGCGTGCGGCATATTTGCTGCAATTTTTTCCGTAGGCTGTAAGAGCCAGCCCGTTGCTGCGACTACCTCCATGCAAGCCGCATAGTTCGGCAAGCACAGAAAAACTACCGCTTCATCCGACCCACCTGTTTCAAGGAGATTTTCATGGAAAACACAATGAACCGTCGCAACGCCGCTCGTATCGTATCGGGCGCGGCACTCGCCCTCGCCATGGGCGCTGCCCTGACGCTGGCCGCCGCACCCGTCGCGGCTCAGAGCGCAGACAAGGATAAGTGCTTCGGCGTTGCACTCAAAGGCAAGAACGACTGCGCCGCCGGCCCCGGCACCACGTGCGCGGGCACCTCGAAAGTGGACTACCAGGGCAACGCATGGTCGCTGGTTCCGAAAGGCAGTTGCGATAAAACCGCGTCGCCCCAGTCCCCTTCCGGCTTTGGCCAGCTCACGGCATTCAAAGAAAAAGCCTGATCGCCATTTGAATGAATGCAGACACCGGAATCACGTCATGGCACACCCTTCCCACCTTGCCCCGGTGCCCGCATCTCCTATGGACGAGCCCGCCCTTCCCTTTCGCCGGACCCTACCGCACCGGGCGGGGCTTGGGCTCAAGCCTGAACACTTCCACCACGTCCAGGCACACCAGCCGGACCTCGGATTTTTTGAGGTGCATGCGGAAAACTACCTCGTGGCCGGAGGGCCGCTGCACCGCCACCTCACGCATATCCGCGAACAGTACCCGCTTTCACTGCATGGCGTGGGCCTGTCGCTGGGCGGTGAAGCGCCTGTCGACACCGACCACCTCAGCGCCATTGCCCACCTGGTGAAACGCTACGAACCTGCCGTTTTCTCGGAGCACCTGGCCTGGTCCAGCCATGGCGGGCAGTTTTTCAACGACCTGCTGCCGCTGCCCTACAACCTGCCAACCCTTCAGAGGGTTTGCGACCACATCGATCAGGTGCAGACGGTACTGGGCCGCCGGATTCTTCTGGAAAACCCGTCCACCTATGTGGAGTTCGCCAGTTCGACCTGGAGCGAAGGCAACTTCCTGACCGAAATCATCCAGCGCACCGGCTGCGGCCTGCTGCTCGATGTCAACAACGTGTACGTATCGAGCATCAACCACGGGCGTGACCCACTCAAAAGCCTGTGCGAGCTGCCCTGGCGCGCCACGGGCGAAATCCATCTGGCAGGTTTTTCCGAAGACCTTGACGGTGCTGGCGACCGGCTGTTGATCGATACCCACGGCTCGCCCGTGGCCGAAGCGGTCTGGTCGCTGTATGACGCGACGCTGGCGCTGACAGGGCCCCAGCCCACGCTCATCGAGCGAGACAACGACCTGCCTGCCTTTGAAGTCCTGTTGCAGGAGGCCCGTCAGGCCGAACGGCATATGGCGGCACTTCCCCCGGCTGCCTCCCCTCAAAAGCCGCACCGCCATGCGCGCGCACGTGACAGGGTCAAACAGGAGAACCCGGCATGAGTGCCCAGGGCGCGTTTGCGCAAGCCCTGCTCGACCCGCACCAGAGCGTGCCGCCCGGCATCGTGACATGGAATCAAAGCGATCCCGCGCGGCGCCTTGCCGTGTACCGCAACAACGTGATGGTGTCGCTGGTGGACGCGCTGGCGCAGACCTTTCCCGTGACCCGGACCCTGGTCGGCGAAGAATTTTTCCGGGCCATGTGCCAGGTTTTTGTACGAGAAAACCCGCCCCGGCTGCGGGTTCTCAGCCGCTATGGCGACGAACTGCCCGGCTTTATCAGGCAGTTCACGCCCGCCGCCGGCCTGCCCTACCTGGCCGATGTCGCGCGGCTGGAAATGCTGCGGCTGCAAGCCCTGCATGCGGCCGATGCGCCCGCCATGGCTCCACACGACATTGCCGCCATCGTGCAGGATCCACAACGCCTGCCGGTGGTTCGCTGGCTGCTCGCACCCAGCCTGCGGATCTTTTGCTCGCCCCACGCCGCCGCATCGCTGTGGGCCGCGCACCAGGACGGCAGCGGCTTGCCAATCGGCGACATTGACCTTCAACAGGCCGAGACCGCGCTGGTGTTCAGGCGCGAGCTGGACGTGATCGTCTGGCAGCCGCCACCCGGCGTAGCCGAACTCGTAGACAGCCTCGCGCAGGGGCTGCCGCTCGACACGGCCTGTGAACGCGCCTTCGACGCGGCGCCCGATTTTGACCTCCCCCTGTCGCTGGCCAGCCTGATGCGTCATGAGCTGCTGACCGGCGCCGATTTTCCCCACTGATCGCCCACCCAGGAGACTGCCATGAACACCATCGCTACCCCGATAGCCGCCGCACCTTCCACCGGCATGATCCCTCGGCTGCCGGCCCTGCTGCAGGGCATCTACCGCCTGATGGGCGCGTTGCCCAACAGCTTGCTGGCCTTCATTGCGCGCTTTTCCATCGCCGCCGTGTTCTGGAAATCGGGGCAAACCAAGATCGAAGGCTTTGCAATAGACATCGTGAACAGGGAATTCACTCTGGGCTGGCCCCGCCTGTCGGACAACGCAGTGTTCCTGTTTCGCGAGGAGTACAAATTGCCTCTGCTGCCGCCCGAGATCGGCGCCGCCATGGCCGCCTTCGGCGAGCACTTCTTCCCCATTTTGCTGCTGCTGGGCCTGGCGACCCGGCTCTCGGCGCTGGCCTTGCTGGGCATCACGATGGTGATCCAGCTCTTCGTCTACCCCGACGCCTATCCCACGCACGGCGTGTGGGCTGCGGTGCTGCTGTACATCATGGCGCACGGTCCCGGCAAGCTCTCGATCGATGCCTGGATCGCCCGGCGTCACCAGGACTGACTGAAGCGTCGAACAGGAGGTTCAATCATGGGCGCCGTCTCTGGCTGGCTGGGTTTCAGGCTGGCGCGTTATCTGTCTGCCGAGGTGCACCAGCACAGCAGCAACGCGCCCGACTGCCCCGTCTGCTTCGACGAAATGCTGCGCCTGCGGCACCACAGCCTGTTGGCTCCAAGGGACTTTGATGTCTCGCCCTACTTCGCGGTCATCAAACCCACGCTGGACGCGGGTTTCGACTTTCACGCGTTGATCTGGTCCAGCATCGATGGTCCAGAAAACCTATCGCCACGAAACACGTCGCAAACTACCAGCAAAGCACAGGAAACCCTGAACGGGAAGGAATCATTCAAATTTTGCGTCACCGGTGATGCCTGGACGTGGCTTTCACGAGTTGAAGCCTGCTGCGTGCTGGAGCCAGCTTCGTGACGACCTACTTGAGGTCGGCATGGGCCATCTCGTTGGGGTTGAGTTCAGGGCTGTAGCTGGGCCGGGCTCACAGCTCGGCC
>JBDSZF010000037.1:0-2926 GCA_039925285.1 Polaromonas sp. | reverse complement strand
AGGCAGTCATGGTTATCGGAAAAGCTGTGGGTAGTCTGCGGGGATTATGTGCGGCCCTTGCCGTGTCAATACCCTGAATGCCGCTCAATCCAGCCTGGCTGCGACCTCTGGCAAAGCCATAGACGGCGTGACACGGGACGGAGCCATGGTGCGCCGGCCACTGGTGCCGCCCATCATTTCCATACGCACCCGGCCTGAACTGCGTCCGGGGCCGGCTGGCTTGAGCTGGTTGTAGAGCTGCATCACGGTTTTGACGTAATTTCTGGTTTCGGGGTAATTCGGTATCTTGTTGCCTGCCCGCTGGACCGCGCCTTCACCGGCGTTGTAGGCCGCAATGGCCAGCTCGATCTGGCCTGGAAACAGCTTGATGAGGTAGCTCAGGTAACTCGAACCGGCCCGGATGTTGGTCCTCGGATCGGTGAGCTTTTGCTCGGCCGCAGAGTTCTGGTCCGACTTCACGCCATAACGCGCTGCGGTCGGCGCAATCAGCTGCATCAGGCCCACCGCGCCCTTGGGGGAAACCGCCTGGGTGTTGAAGCCAGACTCGGTGGCAATCAGCGCCTGCAGCAATTCGTAATCAATTCCATGCCTGGCCGAGGCTTCGCGCAGCAGATGCCTGACCGCCTTGTAGCCTGGCGAAACATCAAAATATGCCAGCAGTTTGGGCGGGGTAGCGGTCCAGCCCTTGTCACCGCCCGCTGTGTTGCCTGCGCCCTTGCCCGCATTGAAGCCTTCACCGCCACGGGAAAAAAGCGCGTAGCGCTCGTCGAGTTGCAGCGATGAAAAGTGCGTGATGCCCTGCGCATCGATATAAGCCCAGATATCTGCCCGGGCAGGGGCAACGTACAGGGCCGCCAGCAGCATGAGCAGCGGCGGCAGTTTCAGCAACGAAAACGACTTCAAGCGCATCGAGTCTCCATCAAATGTCAATCTCCACCGCGTCACCATGCAATTCCATCAATTCACGGCGTGCGGCCGCTTCCCCCTTGCCCATCAGCTTGGTGATCAGGCTTTCGGTCTGCAGGAAATCCTGGTTACCCAGTTGCACCGGCATCAGGTGGCGGGTATCGGGATTGAGCGTGGTATCCCACAATTGTTCAGCACTCATTTCGCCCAGACCCTTGAAACGGCTGATGCTCCAGCCGCTTTCACGCACGCCATCCTTGCGCAATTTATCGAGTATCGCGGTCAATTCGCCTTCATCAAGGGCATAGACCTTGGAAGCCGGCTTTTTTCCGCGCGCCGGCGCATCAACGCGGTACAGCGGCGGCCGCGCCACGTAGACATGGCCGGTTTCAATCAATTTAGGAAAGTGGCGGAAAAACAGCGTCAGCAACAGCACCTGGATGTGCGAGCCGTCCACGTCCGCATCGCTCAGGATGCAGACCTTGCCGTAGCGCAGGCCGCTCAAGTCCGGCGTGTCATTCGGGCCGTGCGGATCGACGCCGATGGCCACCGAAATATCGTGGATTTCGGTGTTGGCGAACAGCCGGTCACGATCGACTTCCCAGGTGTTGAGCACCTTGCCACGCAGGGGCAGCACGGCCTGGGTTTCCTTGTCGCGGCCCATTTTGGCGCTGCCGCCGGCCGAATCGCCCTCGACCAGAAACACCTCGTTGTTCGCAATATCCCGGCTTTCGCAGTCGGTCAGCTTGCCGGGCAGCACAGCCACGCCCGAGCCTTTGCGTTTTTCGACCTTCTGGCCGGCCTTCTGGCGGGTTTGCGCAGCCTTGATGGCAAGCTCGGCCAGCTTTTTTCCGTAATCGACATGCTGGTTCAGCCAGAGTTCGAGCGACGGGCGCACGAAGCTCGACACCAGCCGCACCGCATCGCGTGAATTGAGCCGCTCCTTGATCTGGCCCTGGAATTGCGGATCGAGCACCTTGGCGCTCAGCACATAGCTGGCGCGGGCAAACACGTCCTCGGGCAAGAGCTTGACGCCCTTGGGCAGCAGCGAATGCAGCTCGATAAAACTCTTGACCGCCGTGAACAGGCCGTCGCGCAGACCGCTTTCATGGGTGCCGCCAGCGCTGGTCGGGATCAGGTTGACATAGCTTTCGCGCACCGGCTGGCCGTCCTCGGTGAAGGCCACGCACCAGCTCGCGCCCTCGCCTTCGGCGAAGGTTTCATGCGAGGCATCGGCAAAGCCTTCGTTCTCGAACATCGGGATCACCGGGTCTGCCGTCAGCGTCTGCATCAGGTAGTCGCGCAGGCCGCCCTTGAAGACCCAGGTCTGGACTTCCCTGGTTTTCTCGATCGTCAACGTGACGGTCACGCCGGGCATCAGTACCGCCTTGCTGCGCAGCAGATGCGTCAGCTCGGCCATCGGCAGGGCCGGCGATTCAAAATACTTGGCGTCCGGCCAGGCGCGCACCGTGGTGCCCGACTTGCGGTCGCCGTCGGCGTTCTTGCGCAACACCAGCGGCTCGATCACATCGCCGCCTGAAAAAGCCAGGCTGGCGACCTGGCCCTCGCGGTAGGAAGTGACTTCCAGCCGCGTCGACAGGGCGTTGGTCACGCTCACGCCCACGCCGTGCAGGCCGCCCGAGAAGCTGTAGGCGCCGCCCTTGCCCTTGTCGAACTTGCCGCCGGCATGCAGCCGGGTGAACACCAGTTCAACCACGGGCGCTTTTTCCTCCGGGTGCAGGCCGAACGGAATACCGCGCCCGTCGTCCTCGACGGTGACCGAGCCGTCGATGTGAAGCGTCACCCTGATTTTTTTGCCGTTGCCCGCGAGCGCCTCGTCGGCCGAGTTGTCGAGCACTTCCTGGATGATGTGCAGCGGATTTTCGGTGCGGGTGTACATGCCCGGCCGCTGCTTGACGGGCTCGAGGCCCTTGAGAACGCGGATCGAGCCTTCCGAATACGCCGCGGGGGTGGTCTTGCTGGGGGTTGCCATGGGCCGGGATTGTAGGCGTGCCCCTCT
>JBDSZF010000036.1:0-7609 GCA_039925285.1 Polaromonas sp. | reverse complement strand
GGCACCTTCTGAGTGGACGGTTCTAAGGTTTGAATCTTAGCCTTCCACTCTTTTGTTTTAGGAGTTCCGAATCATGATGGTCCTTTATTCAGGTACAACCTGCCCCTTCTCGCACCGCTGCCGTTTTGTGTTGTTTGAAAAGGGCATGGATTTCGAAATTCGCGACGTGGACTTGTACAACAAGCCCGAAGACATCAATGTGATGAACCCGTATGGCCAGGTACCGATTCTGGTCGAACGCGACCTGATTCTGTATGAATCGAACATCATCAATGAGTACATCGACGAGCGCTTCCCGCATCCGCAACTCATGCCGGGCGACCCGGTGGACCGGGCACGGGTCCGCTTGTTTCTGTTGAACTTTGAAAAAGAGTTGTTCGTTCACGTCAGCGCGCTGGAATCCCGCGCTTCAAAGGGTAACGAGAAGGCGCTTGAAAAATCGCGCGCCCATATTCGCGATCGCCTGACGCAGCTCGCGCCCATTTTCCTGAAGAACAAGTTCATGCTGGGCGATAATTTCTCGATGCTGGATGTGGCGATTGCACCGCTGCTCTGGCGTCTGGATTACTACGGCATCGACCTGTCGAAAAATGCAGCCCCGTTGCTCAAGTATGCCGAGCGCATTTTCTCGCGCCCTGCCTACATTGAAGCCCTGACACCTTCTGAAAAGGTTATGCGCAAGTAATTGCCGCACCGACTCACCGAAACTAGCACATTGGCTGAACTCATGAACGCGTCGAACGCCACGTCAACCCGTCCCTACCTGATACGCGCCCTGTACGAGTTGTGTACCGACAACGGCTTCACGCCCTACGTGGCCGTGTCGGTTGACAACACCGTGCAGGTGCCGCGTGAATACGTGAAGAATAACGAGATCGTGCTCAACATCGGGTTTGATGCGACCAGTTCGCTGACGCTGGGTAACGAGTTCATCGAGTTCAAGGCGCGCTTTGGCGGAACTGCCCGGGAAATCCTGGTGCCCATCAGCCATGTCATTGCCATCTATGCGCGCGAAAACGGGCAGGGTATGGCGTTTCCCCTGGAGACCGCTTCAGAAGGTAATGCCGGAGCCCAGGATGTGCAAACTGCTGTGCCTGCGCCAGGAACTGCACCTGCTGCACAGGCCTCAGCAGAGGCACCAGAAAGCAAGATCATGCAGCTGGTGGAAAACACGCCTGTCACTGGTGTTGCGCTTGAAGGGAGGCAAAAAAAATCCGATTTCCCGGAGCCTCCCAAACCGCCACCGCGTCCACGGCCTTCACTCAAACGAGTGAAGTAGAATAAGGTTTGTGCCGCTTTAGCTCAGTTGGTAGAGCAACCGCCTTGTAAGCGGTAGGTCGTCAGTTCGATTCCGACAAGCGGCACCATTCAACAGGGTTTCAATCGAAATTCTCCAATCGCATGCAGGGCGCAGATTGCCTATGCACTGCGCGCTAGCCATCGCATAGAAAATTCAAAAAACAGACCGCGCCACCTTCGCTGCAGCTGGATTGGATCACTGTCTTTTTGAAACAAGTATCTTCAGCCGGATCGATGCCACTTTCCAGCCCTGGCGAAGCAGGCTTGCCTGTATCAGGGGAATGAGTTGCCGGATTTTTGCAGCGGCTGCGTTGCCACTTACCAGCAGGCACCAGTTTTCTCCATCAATCGGCCCCGCCTTGATTGCAGGGCGAAGGGTGCTTGGAATCAACGCTTCAATTGCCTTGAGCCGCTGGTTGGATTCGCGGACCAGCTCGGTCAGTCGCGCTAGGGACGGGGATTCCCCGACTGCCTGGTGCAGGGTAACTGTTGGGGGCAGGCGCCTGTGCATCGTCAAATCCTGGTTGCGGTAAACATGTCTATTTGATTATCGTGGCTCCCCAATGCCGCGGCAGTATTTTCGCAACCTGCCTGCTTGCAGGGGTGCCGGAACGATCGCGCTGACACCTTTTACCTGAGCCGGTCATCAGTTTTTGGACGCTTGATTTCCCTTCTTCCCGGCCACGCTAAAATTGCTAGTTTGCGCACGGTTGAACTAACTGATTGTGCCTACACCTAGGTTCCGTACTCAATAAGGGATTTTGGCCGCATTGCCAGCTCAGGGGAGCGGCCATTAGCGGCTTCGCATTTATGGCTTCCAACATCCTGACAAAAATTTTCGGCAGCCGCAACGATCGGCTGCTCAAAACCTACCGCAAAACTGTAGATCAAATCAATGCACTGGAAACCCAGTACGAAAAGCTCGACGACGAGCAGTTGCGCGCCAAAACGCAGGAATTCAAGGATCGGGTAACTGCTGGCGAAACACTGGATGCCCTTCTTCCTGAAGCCTTTGCCGTCGTGCGCGAGGGTAGCAAACGCATCATGAAGATGCGCCACTTTGACGTTCAGATGCTGGGCGGCATGTCGCTGCACAACGGCAAGATTTCAGAAATGCGCACTGGCGAAGGCAAGACCCTGACCGCAACGCTGCCGGTCTACCTCAATGCCTTGACCGGCAAGGGCGTGCATGTGGTGACGGTCAATGATTACCTGGCCAGCCGGGACGCCCGCTGGATGGGCAAGCTGTACAACTTCCTCGGCATGAGCGTCGGCATCAACCTGCCGAACATGTCGCGCGAGGAAAAGCAGGCTGCCTATAACGCCGACATCACCTACGGCACCAATAACGAGTTCGGGTTTGATTACCTGCGCGACAACATGGTGTACGAAGTCGGCGACCGGGTCCAGCGCGGCCTGAACTTTGCCATTGTCGATGAGGTGGATTCGATCCTGATTGACGAAGCGCGAACGCCGCTCATCATCAGCGGCCAGGCCGAAGACCACACCGAGATGTACCTGGCGATCAACAAGGTTGTGCCCCTGCTGACGCGCCAGGAAGGCGAAGCCGATCCGCGCACCGGTGAGGGCGTGACCCAGCCCGGCGACTACACCATTGATGAGAAAACCCGTCAGGTGTTTCTGACCGAGCAGGGCCATGAGAGCGCTGAACGTATCCTGTTCAACCTGGGCCTGATCCCCGAAGGCGCCACGCTCTACGATCCGGCCAATATCTCGCTGATGCATCACCTGTACGCGGCCCTGCGCGCCAACCTGCTCTACCACCGCGACCAGCATTACGTGGTGCAGCAAGGTGAAGTCGTGATCGTGGACGAGTTCACCGGCCGTCTGATGTCGGGCCGCCGCTGGAGCGATGGCCTGCACCAGGCTGTCGAAGCCAAGGAAAGCGTTCAGATCCAGGCCGAGAACCAGACCCTGGCCTCGATCACTTTCCAGAACTATTTCCGCCTGTACGGCAAGCTGTCCGGCATGACCGGCACCGCCGACACCGAAGCCTACGAGTTCCAGGAAATCTACGGTCTCGAAACCACCGTGATTCCGCCTAATCGGGTGAGCAAGCGCGAGGACCAGCTGGACCGCGTGTACAAAACCACCCGTGAGAAATACGAAGCGGCCATCAAGGACATTCGCGCGTGTTATGAGCGTGGCCAGCCGGTGCTGGTCGGAACGACTTCGATCGAGAATTCCGAAATCATCGACCAGTTGCTGATCAAGGAAAACCTGCCACACCAGGTGCTCAATGCCAAGCAGCATGCCAGAGAGGCCGACATCGTGGCGCAGGCGGGTCGCCTGAAGATGATCACGATTGCCACCAACATGGCGGGCCGCGGCACCGACATCGTGCTGGGCGGCAATGTGGAAAAGCTGATTGAAGCAGTGGAGGCCGACGAGTCGCTCGATGCTGCTGCCAGGGAAGCAGAAATCGCGCGCCTGCAGGCCCAGTGCAAGCAGGAGAACGAGCAGGTCAAGGCACTGGGCGGTTTGCGCATCATTGCCACCGAGCGTCATGAATCGCGCCGTATTGACAACCAGCTGCGCGGCCGTTCGGGCCGCCAGGGGGATCCGGGTTCGTCGCGCTTTTACCTGAGCCTGGACGACCCGCTGATGCGTATTTTTGCAGGTGACCGGGTCAAGTCCATCATGGAGCGGCTCAAGATGCCTGATGGCGAGGCGATCGAAGCCGGCATTGTCACGCGCAGCATCGAATCGGCGCAGCGCAAGGTCGAGGCGCGCAATTTCGACATTCGCAAGCAGCTGCTTGAATACGACGATGTGTCCAATGACCAGCGCAAGGTGATTTACCAGCAGCGCAATGACATCATGGATGCCAGCGATCTGCAGCCGCAAATCGCCTCATTGCGTGAAGGCTGCTTCACTGACCTGACGCGGCAGTACGTGCCGGCTGAAAGTGTCGAGGAACAATGGGATGTGGCCGGTCTTGAGAAGGTGCTGCGTGAAGAGTGGCAGATCGAGCTGGCCCTGCGCCAGGAGATCGAATCCGCCACGGCGATCACGGATGAGGAAGTGCTTGAGAAAGTCAGCGCCGCCGCCGAGGCTGCATTTGCCGAGAAGCTGGAAAAGATTGGCAAGGAAAATTTCACCCAGTTTGAACGCGTCGTGCTGCTTCAAAGCATTGACAGCCACTGGCGTGAGCACCTGAGCGCGCTGGACTATCTGCGCCAGGGCATCCACCTGCGTGGCTACGCCCAGAAGCAGCCCAAGCAGGAATACAAGCGCGAAGCCTTTGAGCTGTTTGGCCAGCTCCTTGACAGTGTGAAAAACGAGGTGACCAAAGTCCTGATGACGGTCCAGGTGCAGTCGGCCGAACAACTCGACCAGGCCGCTGAAGCCCTCGAAAGCCGGGCTGAAAAAATCACCAACGTCACCTATACCGCACCGACTGAAACGGGTGAAGTGGAGACGACCGTCGATGAAGCGACGCAGCGGCGTCAGCAGGCCATACCCGGCTCGGCCATTGCGCGCGTCGGCCGCAATGATCCTTGCCCCTGTGGCTCAGGTAAACGCTACAAGCTCTGCCATGGCAAGCTGACCTGAGCCGGTCGGCCTGCTCATTTCATGGATGCCATCGCGGCGTCCTCCCCCTGTTTTTCTGGAGTCAAGTTCATGCCTGTCAATCTGATTGCCACGCCCGCCGCCGACCTCTACCCTGTGCCCGGCGTGCGCTGGGGAATTGCCGAAGCAGGCATTCGCAAGGCCAACCGCAAAGACCTGGCCGTGCTGTTGCTGGACGAGGGCGCCTCGGTCGGCGCTGTTTTTACGCAAAACAGGTTTTGCGCCGCCCCGGTACAAATCTGCCGCGAGCATCTGGCTAAAAATTCGGGTCAGAACCACGGCATCCGGGCCATGCTGATCAACACCGGCAATGCCAATGCCGGCACCGGCCACGACGGCTTGAGCCGCGCACAGTCGACCTGCATCGCGCTGGCCCGTGCGCTCAATCTTTCGCCGGAGCAGATCCTGCCGTTTTCAACCGGCGTCATCATGGAGCCCTTGCCCCATGACCGGATTGCAGCAGGGTTACCGGCGGCACTGGCCGATGCCAAAGCCGACAACTGGGCTAACGCTGCCGAAGCCATCATGACCACCGACACGGTACCCAAGGCGTTTTCGACCCGCATCACGCTGGGCGGCGCTGCGGTCACCATCACCGGCATCAGCAAGGGTGCCGGCATGATTCGCCCCAACATGGCGACCATGCTGGGCTTTATCGCAACCGATGCCTGCGTGCCCCAGGCCTTGATGGCGCAACTGGCCAGGGAACTGGCGGATGCGTCCTTCAACCGCATCACGATTGATGGCGATACCTCCACCAATGATTCGTTTGTCGTCATTGCCAGCAACCAGGCTTCCCACACGCCAGTCACGTCATTGGACAGCGCGGACGGCCAGACCTTGCGTGCGGCCATGATGGGCATCGCGCAGCAATTGGCGCAGGCCATCGTGCGCGACGGTGAGGGTGCCACCAAGTTCATGACCATCCGGGTCGAGGGTGGCAAATCCGGCGAGGAATGCCGCCAGGTGGGCTATGCCATCGCCCATTCACCGCTGGTCAAGACAGCGTTTTTTGCCAGTGATCCCAACCTGGGCCGGATTCTGGCTGCTGTCGGTTATGCGGGCATTGCCGATCTGGACCCGGCGCAGATTGACCTGTACCTGGATGATGTGCTGGTGGCCAAAAATGGCGGCCGGCATGCGGACTACGTCGAAGCCGACGGCCAGCGGGTCATGAAGCAAAGCGAGATCACCGTGCGGGTGGTGCTGGGCCGGGGTGACGCTGCCGACACCATCTGGACCTGCGACCTGTCCTACGACTACGTCAAGATCAACGCGGATTACCGCAGCTAAGCCCTTGGGTGATTGAGTATGAACGAACAGTTTGAACGCCTGATGGTGCGGGTTGAATCGCTGATGGCGCGCATTGAGTCGGTATTGCCGCAGCCTTTGTCGGCGCCCGACTGGAGCGCCTCTGTCGCCTACCGTTACCGCAAGCGCGGTTCCGGCCATGGGGTGCTGGAGCCGGTCAGGCATCTGGGCAGCATGCGGCTGACGGACCTGAAAGAAATTGAAGACCAGAAGGACAAAATCCGCCGCAACACCGAGCAGTTCGTCAACGGCAGGCCCGCCAACAATGTGCTGCTGACCGGCTCACGCGGAACCGGAAAATCGTCGCTGATCAAGGCCTGCCTGAACGAGTATTCGGCCCGTGGCCTTCGCCTGATTGAAGTGGACAAGGCCGACCTGACGGACTTGCCTGACATCGTGGATGTGGTCTCCGGCCTGCCCGAGACGTTCATCGTGTTTTGCGACGACCTGAGCTTTGAAGAAGGCGAGCCCGGCTACAAGGCGCTCAAGTCGATCCTGGACGGCTCGATTGCCGCAGCAACGCCCAATGTGCTGATCTACGCCACCAGCAACCGGCGCCACCTGCTGCCCGAGTACATGACGGAGAACCTGACCTACACGCATACCGAAGATGGCGAAGTGCATCCCGGTGAAGTCGTCGAAGAGAAAATCTCCCTGTCCGAGCGTTTTGGCTTGTGGGTCAGCTTTTACCCGTTCAGCCAGGATGAGTACCTGACCATCGTGGCCCAGTGGCTGTCGTCGTTTGGCGTGGATGCCGAGGCTGTTGCCGCGGCACGCCCGGCCTCGCTGGTCTGGGCGCTGGAGCGCGGCTCGCGCAGCGGCCGCGTGGCCTACCAGTTTGCGCGCGACTATGCCGGTCAGCATACGGACACTGTTCAGTGAACAAGCCATTGCTGGTTGCCGACGCGGCCCAGCCTCGCGAAGGCGGTGCAGGGCGCAAGGTGGTCGAGGTGGCTGTCGGCGTATTGATCCAGCCCGACGGCCAGTTCCTGCTCACGTCCCGTCCTCCTGGCAAGGTCTATGAAGGCTGCTGGGAATTTCCGGGTGGCAAACTGGAGGCTGGCGAGAGCGTCGAGCAGGCATTGCGCCGGGAATTGCAGGAAGAGATAGGCATCACCATCGGTGCCGTCCACCCCTGGAAAGTAGAACTGGTGGATTACCCGCATGCGCTGGTCCGGCTCCACTTCTGCAAGGTCTTTGAATGGGCCAGTGAGTTGCAGATGCATGAAGGCCAGGCGTTCGCCTGGCAGTCCTTGCCGGTCACGGTGCAGCCGGTAGTGCCCGGCACGATGCCTGTGTTGACCTGGTTCGCCGAGGAACAAGGCTTTTCTGGCGCGACCTGGTAATTCAGAGGGCGGCGATCGCCTCGCGCAGCCGTGCAAGAAGGTCGGGAATCAGGCTGAGC
>JBDSZF010000035.1:0-2608 GCA_039925285.1 Polaromonas sp. | reverse complement strand
GCCGCTTGATGGCGTCGCCAGCCACGACGCAGCCCAGAATCGCCGCGGGTTCGGGCAAGCCGCGCCAGTCGTCCTCGGCCAGCTTGTCGATGTTTTCGAGAAACACGGCACCGTGGGCCAGCAGTTTGGCGCCCACCACGGGTGCGTCGTACTGGGCCCATTTCAGGCGGGTGTTACCCACGTCAAGCGCTAGAAAAGTCATGGGGCTGAATTATGAACAGTTTGCGGCGCGTCTGGCAACTGATGCATAGATGTTTTCCAGTAGTTGCGCCTCCTGCGGCGAAAGGTCAAATCAAACCAAACCAGCAGGCACGCTGCACAGCGGCCAGCTTGTTGTCGACCTTGAGCTTGCCCATGGCATTGGCCAGGTGAAAATTGACGGTGCGCTCGCTGCAAAGCAGAATTTCGCCGGTTTTGCGCGCCGTCATGCCCTGAAACGCCAGGTCCAGGCATTCGAGTTCGCGCGGGCTCAAGGGGTTGCGGGCTTCGGCCAGCGCCCGCTTCAGCAAAGGCCAGATATTGAGCGCCGACCAGGCGAGTTGTGCCGGCTCAGTGCGGTCAGGCCACTGGCGCGCGCTGAACAGATAACACTCAAAAGCGCGACCGACGCTCAGGGGAAACGCAATCCGGACCACGCTCTGGTAGCCGTGCGCCAGCCAAAGCCTGCGCCAGCGTCCCAGCGCCCCAAAAGCCGACTTTGAAATATCCTGCCAGGCGACCAGCGGCGCATCGGAATCGCGCCAGGGCGCACCGAAATCCTGACTGGCAGCCAGCGCTTGTGCGGCCTCCAGCAGTCGCGGCGGATGCAAGGCCAGTACCAGCCGGCTCTCCTGGCCGGCAAAAGGATCAGGCCCCATGACCACCAGGGCTTCGACTGAAAATTCGCGCAGGGCACAGAGCCAGTCACTCATGATGCCGTCCAGGCAGACGCTGTCAAAGTTAGCAGGTTGGTGCATGGGGAAGGGTCGGGCAGAATGAGGAGAGTAAAACCAGATGATAAAAAGTGACGCCTCGACGCGCATGGCCTGGCTAAACGCCACATGATCAAAACCCGCATCAACTCACGGTTTTCAAGGCATGCGCCCGGGCGCCGGACACTCGCGCCCCTGGAGCCTATTTTGCATCCTTCGCCCTGGCGAGTGCGATTGCTGGGCCTGGCATTATTTGCCGGAAATCCGCTGTTCTACTGGATCTGGTCGAGCTGGCTCCCGCAGCCCTATGAAAATCCCTGGCTGCGGGCCTTGATGAGCCTGATGGGCCTGGTCCTGCTCAGCAAACCTGTTAATCGCAATCTGTCGAGCAGGAGGGTCCGCATTCTGGTTTCCGCCATCATGTGGATAGAGCTTCCCCTGTTCTTCAGCTGGATGTACCTGTGCAATGCGGCGGGGGCCGCCTGGCTGCCCAGCCTGTGCGCCATCGTGCTGGTGTACTACCACCTGACCGACTGGCGTATCGCCACCCTCGGCACCGTCAGCGGGGCACTGGTGGCCTGGGGGCTGTTTCACCTCGTCAATCCGGGCAGCCCTGTCATGATGGGCAGGCAGTATGCCCTTGATGCGGTGGTCATGGCGTTCAGTTGGGGCAGCGCTCTGATGCTGGGCGTGTCGTCGGCCAACCTGCGGCGCGATCAGCTGGCCCACACCCTGACGACCATGGGTATCATGGCGCATGAACTGCGCACGCCGCTGTCCACGGCAGCGCTGATTGGCGACGCGATCCAGCTGGAAGTGCAGCGTCAGCCGGCTCACCCCAGGGCCGTGAAACTCGACCAGCTGGGTCAGCGCCTGCACGCGCTGGTGCGCAACATGAACCACCAGATCGACACGCAAATCGCCAATGCCAAGCTGCTGCAACTGCCGTCCCACACCGAGCCGGTCTGTGCCGCCACCCTGGTTAAAGAAGTCACGGCAGCCTACCCCTATGCCTCAAGCCGCCAGCGGGAATGTGTCAGAGTGCTGATCCATGACAATTTCACTTTTTGCGCTTCTCCGACCCAGTTTTCACAGGTGCTGGACAACCTGATCAAGAACGCGCTGCATTCACTGACGGCTGCTGACTCGACCTGGCATGCCGGTGCGCTGCGCATTGAAGTCGATCAGGTGAAAATGCAGGGACGGATTGTCGTGGCAGACGACGGCATGGGCATTGATCCGGCCTTGCTGCCGCAGATTTTCAAGCCCTTCTTTTCGAGCAACCGCTCCACCGGCCATGGGCTGGGCCTGGCTTTTTGCCAGCAGGTGGTGCAAAGCGCAGGCGGCAGCATCCAGGTGAAGTCAGGCTATGCCGTAGGAGCTGTCTTTACCGTGACCTTGCCCATTGCGAAGGCTTGATCCCTCACCGATGACTTGTTTTCAACTACTCCGATAAAGCTTTTAGCCATGTCTTTTCCACTTTATCGCCGCCCTGGAGGCCTGCTTTTTCTCGATGATGACCGGGACTACCTCGAAATGCTGGGCGAAGTCATGCCGCCCGACTGGTACGTGCGCCTGTTCCTGCGGCCCATTGCCTGCATCGACCTGTTGCAGCAGGAGATCGCAAGCCGCGAGGCCGACGCCTGGGCGCAGCAGGAAATCGTCAATCGCTGGCGTGAAGGCGCTTTATTGATTCC
>JBDSZF010000034.1:0-9758 GCA_039925285.1 Polaromonas sp. | reverse complement strand
ATGACGGCGAATATCCAGGTGATCCATCCGTGATGACGCTTGCCCGCGTCAAGGCTGCGATGCGCCCAGCGCGCCCAGCCCAAAAAACCGGCGTGAACCCAGTTGCCACGCGCCAGAGGACGGGCCTGCTCCAGGATGAGTGCAAACAAAACGGCAAAAAAGCTCATGCCAAATCATAACGGGGTATATGGCCCCCACGCTGTTCACTTCGTGTAATGCGCTGCCCCCAGAGGGGGCTGGCCTTGCTGGGGGCGGCCCGGCGCTGCAGCCGTGGGCGCATGCTTTTTCGGAGAACGCTACCCTGCCTCCAGAGCCGGTGGTTGCGTTTCAGGCACTGAGAAAACGGTAGAAGTTTCGCAGCATGCCGGCAGTGGCCCCCCAGATGTAGCGTTCCCTGGATTCGCTGCCAGCCGCCTCGCCCATCGGCTCGGTGTAAGGCATCGATAGCCATTGCCGGAGCACGCCATCGAATTCAGTTTCGTGACGCCGGTGGTGCGCAGGATTCATCAGGAAACCGAGCGGCACTTCAAACACATCAGCCACTTCCCCCGGATTGGGCTGCAGCTGAAAGCCCGGTTTGACCAGGGCCACCACCGGCGTGATGATGAAGGCAGAACCCGTCTCGTAGATGGGCAAGGTTCCCAGCACCTCCACATGTTCGCGCGGCAAGGCAATCTCTTCTTCTGCTTCACGCAGGGCGGTATCCACCGCATCCTGATCGGTCTCGTCGGTGCGGCCGCCGGGAAAGGCAATCTGGCCCGAATGGGTCGAAAGATTCGTGGAGCGCTCGGTCAGCAGCAAGGTGAGTTCGTCGCGCATGACCAAAGGCAGCAATACCGCTGCGAGCGCGGGCTGCAGGTCGGATAATTTCTTTTCCACACGGTGCTCAGGCGTCCAGACAGGGGGATGCCGGAAGCGATCGCGCAGGGCCTGCGGCGTGAGGCGGTCCAGCGCAACGCCATCGAGGTGGCTGTCAATTCCCAATACCGGAATGGCGCGCGGATCAAACTGGGGCAAGGACAAAGGCTTGGCAGGTTTCATGAGGGAACAGGATAACAAGCGTAAAAAAAGCCGCTCGTTGGAGCGGCTTTTTCAAGGACAACAAGTGCTTTTACGCAGCCTGGACCGGTTGCACAGCCTTGACAGCCTTGACACCCAGTTTTTCCTTGATACGTGCAGACTTGCCGCTGCGGCTACGCAGGTAGTACAGCTTGGCGCGGCGCACATCACCCTTACGCTTGACTTCAATCTTGGCGATCAGCGGGCTGTACACCTGGAAAGTACGCTCGACGCCTTCTCCATTGGAGATCTTGCGAACGATGAAGCTGGAATTGAGGCCGCGATTGCGCTTGGCAATCACAACACCTTCAAAAGCCTGCAAACGCTTGCGCGTGCCTTCAACCACATTCACGCTCACGATGACGGTGTCGCCAGGCGCGTAAACAGGAATGGTTTTGTTCAAGCGGGCAATTTCTTCCTGCTCAAGGGTCTGGATCAGATTCATGATATTTCCATTAACTTTTTTCGTTCATGCACGCGCTACGCTAAAGACCGCAAATCCATGGATTCATTCAGATAAAAAATCAGATGGTTGCAGTGGCCGCCAGAGGATCGAAAAGCCTTTAATTATAGCAATTCAGGAATCCGGGTCAGGATTTTTGGGTAAATCACCCAGGAAAGCCTCATCACTCTTGCTCAAATGCCCTGCCCTGCGGGCTGCCCGAACCAGTTCAGGGCGCAGGCGCTGGGTCAGGGCCAGCCGCTGCTCGCGCCGCCAGCGTTCGATATGCGCATGGTTTCCGGACAGCAGGAGGGGCGGCACCGACTGGCCGCGCCAGGATTCCGGGCGCGTGTAATGCGGGCAATCGAACAAGCCATCGAGCGCCGGGTTGAAACTGTCCATCTGGTGGCTGCCCGCGTCGTTGAGCACCCCGGGCTGCAGCCGGGCCACAGCGTCCAGCAAGGCCATGGCAGCGATTTCACCGCCCGACAGCACAAAGTCACCCAGACTGATCTGGTGATCGACATGGGTGTCGATGAAGCGCTGGTCCAGGCCTTCGTAGCGGCCGCAAATCAGCACGGCGCCGCTGCTGCTGGCCGACCAGCGCTCGACGCTGGTGTGGCTCAGCACCTCGCCGACAGGAGAAAAAAGGACCGTGGGTGCATCAGGAGCCCCACATGCAGCGCGGTCAGCGCGCAGTCTTTCCAGGCATAGCGTGAGCGGCTCGGCCAGCATCACCATGCCGGGGCCGCCGCCAAAAGGCCGGTCATCGACGCGCCGGTAATGGCCATCGGCAAAATCACGCGGATTCCAGAGCCTGACCTCGACCAGGCCGGATTCGTAGGCGCGCCGCGTCACACCGCTGGTCAGAAACGGTGCAAAAAGCTCAGGAAAAAGGGTGATGACATCAAAGCGCATGAAAAACTACTTTGAGCACTGAAAAAAAGACTGAGTGCGTCAGGGCATGGCGCCATGACGCAGAACATCAATAGTCGGGTTGCCAGTCAACGGTGATGCATTTGCCGACGATGTCCACCTTATCGACGTAAGCCGAGACGAAAGGAATCATGCGTTCAGCGCTCACGCTGGTGCCGTCTTCCTGGGTGCTGGTGTATTCGATACACAGGACCGACTGGGGGCCGGTCGTCATCAGGTCGCGTACGCAGCCCAGGGCGAAGCCTTCACGGTTGACCACATTCAGGCCGATCAGATCGACCCAATAGTATTCATCGGTGGAGGGCGCAGGAAAACTGCTGCGCGAGAGAAAAATACGGGCGCCACGCAAGGCTTCAGCCGCATTGCGCTCATCGATGCCGGTGAACTTGGCGACTACCGTGCCGGAATGAATTTTGGCCTCGTCCACCTTCAGTGAAACAGTGCCTGAAAATGCGGTGAATCCAGGTCGAAACCTGGCGTCAGGCACCTGCAAGTACCAGGTCCTGGCCGAAAAAAGTGCTTCCGGATCCGTGCTGTGCGGCAGGATTTTGACCCAGCCCTTGACACCCCACGCATCCAGAATGCGCCCAACCTCAAGCGCGTCGTCAGGCAGGCTTGACGAGGTCAAACCGAGGGACGGTTGAAGGCCAGGCAACATCAGGAAGTCCTGAAAATCAGGCAGCAGCTACTTCAGCAGCAGGCGCAGCAATGGAAGCGCCGCCTTGCTTGATCAGGCGCAGAACGGTGGGGGATGGCTGGGCGCCAACACCGATCCAGTGGGTCAAACGGTCCTGCACAATGCGCAGACCTTCTTCGCCACCTTTGGCAATCGGGTTGTAAAAACCGATGCGCTCGATGAAACGGCCATCGCGGCGAACGCGTTTGTCAGCCACAACAATATTGAAAAAGGGACGGTGCTTGGAACCGCCGCGTGAAAGCCGGATGACGACCATAATTTATCCTTGGGTGGCGGGGTAAAAATACCCCAAATATTCCTGCAGCGCTTGAGACACACGACATGGCCACCCGGCCAGCGAAATGCTGCAAAGCCTGCGATTATATCCCGCTGGCCGGTACTATGCCGTTTTCAGTGAAAATCACCAACGCATTAAATCCCGCAGGTCAACCTCAACGTTTTGCATCGTTTATCCAGCATGCCTCTCATACGCCCCAGCCGCGACGAAGACATTCCCGCCATCACCGCCATTTATGCCCACCATGTGCACCACGGCACGGGCACTTTTGAAACTGAAGCACCCGCAAGCAAGGACATGGCCGCGCGCCGGGCCGACGTGCTGGCCAAGGGACTCCCCTACCTGGTTGCCGAGCAGGATGGAAACATCCTGGGCTTTGCTTACGGCAACTGGTTCAAGCCCCGTCCGGCTTACCGGTACTCGGTGGAGGACTCGATTTACCTCGCACCCGGCCTGCAGCGCAAGGGCCTGGGCCGCGCCTTGCTGGCAGAACTGCTGGCGCGCTGCGAAGCGGTCGGCATTCGCAAAGTCATGGCCATCGTCGGCGATTCGGCCAATGCCGGGTCTATCGGTCTTCACCGGGCTCTGGGATTCACGCAGGTCGGAATCATTGAGGCCTGCGGCTGGAAATTCGGCGCCTGGCGCGACATCGTCATCATGCAAAAGACCCAGGGCTCTGGCAACACCGAGCCGCCGCTGGAACCGCCCGCCCCATAATCCACCGCATGCACACAAGCACTCAGAAAAACAAAACAATCGCCGCCTGGCTGGCGTTCATTGGCGGCCAACTCGGACTGCACCGCCTGTACCTGTATGGCTGGAGCGACTTGCTGGCCTGGGCGCATCCCATCGTTGCCGCACTGGGCTGGTGGGGTGTCCAACGCGTCCAAAAGTATGGTCAGGACGACCAACTGGCCTGGGTGCTGATTCCCTTGCTGGGTTTCATGCTGGCGGGCACGGCATTGACAGCGATTTATTACGGCTTGATGTCGCCTGAAAAATGGAACACCCGCCACAATCCAGCCGTACCCGATGCATCAGCCGGCAGCACCAGCTGGCTGACGATGGGCGCCATCGTGTTTGCCTTGCTGTTTGGCACCATTTCCCTGATGTCGAGCATTGTTTTCAGCTTCCAGCGTTACTTTGAATACCAGGTTGAAGAGGCCAAAAAAATCAGCCAGTGACCATGCCTGTGAAACCGAGTCACTCCCCAGACCGGCGCCGCCTGTTGCTCGGTGGCCTGGCCGGCTTGTCAGGCATGGCCGCATGGACAGAAGCCCAGGCCCTGCCCGCCATGACACTGGCCTTTCCGCGCGACAGAGGCTCGCACCCCGACTTTCGTACCGAATGGTGGTATATCACCGGTCATGCCAGGTCCAGCGAAGCTGGGCAGCGCAGTTTCGGTTTTCAGCTCACCTTCTTTCGCTCGCGGGTCGATGGCACCCAAGGCATGGCATCGAAGTTTGCTGCCAGGCAATTGATTTTTGCCCATGCCGCCATCACCGATGTGCAGGGTAAAAAGCTCTGGCACGACCAGCGCATTGCACGCGCCGGCTTCGGTGTGGCGGCTGCCAGCGAGCAGGACATGGACGTCAAGCTGCGCGACTGGTCGCTCAAGGCCGACGGCACGCGCTACACCGCAGAGCTGCCGGCGACCGACTTTGCGATCAGGCTTCAATTGGAGGAAACGCAAAGCATACTGCTTCAGGGAAAGCAGGGCCTGTCGCGCAAAGGACCGGAAGAAAAACAGGCCAGCTATTACTACAGCCAGCCCCAACTGGCAACGCGCGGCAGCCTGCAGCTCAAGGGACAACGCTTTGCGGTCACCGGCAAAGCCTGGCTGGACCATGAATGGAGCGAAGAGCTGCTGCACCCAAGCGCCGTGGGCTGGGACTGGATCGGCATGAATCTGCAGGATGGCAGCGCATTGACCGCGTTCAGGCTGCGCGACAAGAACGGCCATGCGGTCTGGACCGGCGGCTCCTTCAGGTCAGCCCGGGGTGAATTACGCGCATTCAACCCAGGCGAAGTCAGCTTCACATCAGGCCGAAGCTGGAAAAGCCCGCTGACGCAAATCACCTACCCAGTGGAGTGGGTGGTCAACAGCCCTGCCGATACCTATACCGTCAAGGCCGTCATCGACAACCAGGAACTCGACAGCCGCAACTCCAGCGGTGCGATTTACTGGGAAGGCCTGAGCGAGCTGCTGGACAGCCAAGGCCGGCGCGTAGGCAGCGGCTATCTGGAGATGACGGGGTATGGACAGGCGCTGCAACTGTGAAATGCAGTGCCCCGGCGCCTGCGCGGGCAAGCGCAACGCAGGACAATCGCGGCCATGAAAGCACTCAACAACATCGCCCTTTCCATGCTCGATCTGGTGGCTGTCCGCGAAGGTGGCACCGTGGCCGACGCGCTGGCCATTTCACTGCGTACCGCGCAACATGCCGAACGCCTGGGCTTTGCCCGCTACTGGCTGGCCGAGCACCACAACATGGCCGGCATTGCCAGTTCGGCCACCGCCGTGCTGGTAGGCTATATCGCTGGCGGCACGAGCACGATACGCGTCGGTTCGGGCGGGGTGATGCTGCCCAACCATGCGCCACTGGTGGTGGCCGAGGCCTTCGGCACGCTGGCCGAGCTGTACCCTGGCCGCATCGACCTGGGCCTGGGCCGCGCGCCCGGCACCGACCAGGCCACGATGCGTGCGCTGCGGCGCGAACGCACCGAAACGGCTGATGATTTTCCGCAGGATGTGGCTGAACTGCAGCGCCTGCTGGCCCCCATGCAACCCGGCCAGCGCCTGATCGCCATGCCGGGCGCAGGCACCAACGTGCCGATCTGGCTGCTCGGCTCCAGCCTGTTTTCAGCCCAGTTGGCGGCCGAGCGCGGCCTGCCCTACGCCTTTGCCTCGCACTTCGCACCGCGCCTGCTGCTGCAAGCGCTCGCGCTCTACCGACAAAACTTCCGGCCCTCGGCCACGCTGGCAAAACCCTATGTCATCGTCGGCGTGCCGCTGATTGCCGCGCCGACCGACGAGGAAGCCGACTACCTGGCGAGCAGCACCTACCAGCGCGTGCTGGGTATCCTGACGGGCGAGCGGCGTGGGCTGCAGCCGCCGGTGGAAAACTTCATGGCGCAACGGCACCCGCAGGAACGCGCCGCCATCGCCGACTTTCTGGCCGCCGCCGTGATTGGCGGACCGGAAACCGTGCGCGCAGGGCTGGCCGCGCTGGCACAGGCGACCGACGCCGACGAGTTCATGCTGGTGAGCGACATTTTTGACCCGGCCCTGCGGCTGCGCTCACTGGACATTGCGGCCGCTGCACGCGCCGCCTGACGCCCTGCCCGGCCTGTCCCGCCGGGCGCAAAGCCTCAGTGCGCGCCCGCTGCGGCGTCAGCACCACCGACACCGGCGTGGCCAGGACGCGTCAAAAACACCAGCGGAATCAGCAGCAGGAAAATCAGCGCCGACGCATAAAAAACATCCGAAGCCGCCAGCATGTAGGCCTGCTGATCCACCAGCCGATTGATGCTGCTGAGCGCTTGCTCAGGCGTCAGCCCGGCGCCGGCCAGGCCCGACAAGGCACTGCTGGTGGCCGCGCTGCCCTGGTTGACATATTCACTGATCTGCGCATGGTGCATGGCGGCGCGGTCCTGCCAGATGGTGGTGGCAATCGAGGTGCCAAAGGAGCCTGCCGTGATGCGCACGAAGTTGGACAGGCCCGAGGCGGCCGGAATCTTGTCGTAGGGCAGGCCCGACAGTGTGATGGTCATCAGCGGAATGAAAAAGAAAGCCATCGCCACGCCCTGGATGACCGTGGGAATCAGGATGGTGCCGAAATCGGCCTGCGTGTTGAAATTCGAGCGCATCCACAGCACCAGCGCAAACACCACGAAGGAAAAGGCCGCGTAGCGGCGCGGGTCCACCATGCCCAGGGTTTTTCCTACCACCGGCGACAGCAGCATGGCCATCAGACCCACCGGTGCCAGGACCATGCCGGCCTGCGTGGCGGTGTAGCCCATGTACTGCTGAAGCCACAGCGGCAGCAGCACCACGTTACCGAAAAACAGGCCATAGCCCACCGAAACGGCGATCACACCGGCCCAGAAATTGCGCCTTTTGAACAGACTTAAATCCACCACCGGGTGCTCTTCCGTCAGCTCCCAGATGACAAAAGCGATGAAGCCGACCAGCGAGACAATGCCCAGCGCGATCACTTCGCCGGAATGAAACCAGTCCAACTCCTTGCCCTTGTCGAGCATGATCTGCAGGGCGCCCACCAAGATCACCAGCAGCGCCAGGCCGATCGAGTCAATCGGCAACTTGCGGGTCTGGCTTTCACGTTTGTGAAAAATTTTCCAGGTGACGAAGGCTGCGCCAAAGCCGACCGGAATATTGATATAGAAAATCCAGGGCCAGGACAAATTATCGGTAATCCAGCCGCCCAGCAGCGGCCCCAGCACCGGCGCCACCAGCGTGGTCATGGACCACAGCGCCATGGCCGTTCCGGCCATGGCTTTCGGGTAGCTCGACAGCAGCAAAGCCTGCGACAGCGGGATCATGGGCCCTGCCACCAGCCCCTGCAGCACGCGAAAAAAGATCAGCATGGTCATGTTGGGGGCCAGGCCGCAGAGCCAGGAAGTCAGCACGAACAGCATGATGCTGGCGGTGAACAGGCGCACCTGGCCAAAGCGCTGCGACAGCCAGCCGGTCAGCGGCACGGCAATCGCGGTGGCGACGCCAAAACTGGTGATGACCCAGGTGCCCTGGTTCGGGCTGACGCCCAGGTCGCCAGCAATGGCCGTCAGCGACACATTGGCAATCGAGGTGTCGAGCACGTTCATGAAGGTGGCGGCCGACAGCGCCAGCGTGCCCCACAGTCGGGCCGGTCCGCTCAGCGGCGGTGGCGAAATATAGGCAGGTGCGGGGAGGGTTGCGGTAGCCATGAAAGCCTTGACGAAGCGGAAGTAAAAACAATGCTGCGGGCTTCTGGCCCGCTATGGGAAATGTGCGGCGGCGCTCAGTGCGACGCCGCCTCGGCACCCATGTCGGCAGGCTGCTGAACCAGCACGACCGCACTGCTTTTGGCAGTAATTTTCATTTTCCCGACGTTCGCCGCAATGATGCGCTGCACTTCCTCGCTGGCTGCGCCATCCTGCACGGCAAAAGCCCGCGTGTGCGCCAGCGCCGCATCGCGCGGCGCATCGGCCAGGGCCTTGCCGCCCTTGTCTTTCACGTCAACCTCGGCAATCATGGACAAGCCGACCCGCAGCGGGTGCTCGGTGAGTTGTTGGGGGTCCAGCGCGATGCGCACGGGCACGCGCTGCACCACCTTGATCCAGTTGCCGGTGGCGTTTTGCGCCGGCAGCAGCGAAAAGGCCGCACCCGTGCCCACGCCGAGGCCGGCCACCGTGCCCCTGTATTCGACCTTCTTGCCGTACAGGTCGGCCGTGAGCTTCACGGGCTGGTCGATGCGGATGTTGCGCAGCTGCACTTCCTTGAAGTTGGCATCGACCCACAGCTGGTTGAGCGGCACGATGGACATCATCGGCGTGCCCGCGTTCACGCGCTGGCCGAGCTGCACGGTGCGCTTGGCGACGTAGCCGTCGACCGGCGCGGGCAGCGCGACACGCTGCGTACCGAGATAGGCCTCGCGAACCTTGGCGGCGGCTGCGAGCACCGTGGGGTGATCGGCCACGCTGGTGCCTTCGGTGAGCGACTGGTTGCTGGCGAGTTGTTCGCGAGCGGCAACCACGCCGGCCTGCGCGGCGGCCAGCGTGCTCTTCGCGTTGGCCAGGGCGGTTTCGGAATGGTTCAGTTCTTCCTTGGACACCGCGCCGTTGCCCGACAGCGCGCGGCGGCGCTGCAGGTCGTCCTGCGCCTTGGCGATGTCGCTCTGCGCCTTCACGATGTCCGACTGGCGCAGCGTGACCTGCGCGGCCAGCGAGCCGTTGTTGACATAGAGCGTGCGCACCTGGCGCACGGCTTGCGCGAGCGCGGCCTCGGACTGCTCGAGCGCGACCTTGGCATCGGCCGGATCGAGCTGCACCAGGGGCTGGCCCGCCTTCACGAAGTCGGTGTCGTCGGCGCCGATCGACATCACGGTGCCGCTGATCTGCGGCGTGATCTGGATCACGTTGCCTTGCACGTAGGCGTTGTCGGTGTCTTCGTAGTGGCTGGCGACCAGCCATTCGTAGAGACCCCAGCCGCCACCGGCGACGATGACCACGGCCGCAAGCGCGGTCAGGGCCTTGCGGCGCTTGTTGCTGTTGACGGGAGTGGCTTCGGTCTCAGCGGCGGTGTCTGCGGCGGGGTTGGGAGCGGTGGTGTCGGTCATGGAGATGTT
>JBDSZF010000033.1:0-7111 GCA_039925285.1 Polaromonas sp. | reverse complement strand
CGGCGGCGCGGATCATGTCCTCGTCATGCTCGACCACCAGCACGCTGTTGCCGATGTCGCGCAAATGCTTGAGCGTGCCGATCAGCCGGTCGTTGTCGCGCTGGTGCAGGCCGATGCTGGGCTCGTCGAGCACGTACATGACGCCGGTCAGGCCAGAGCCGATCTGCGACGCGAGCCGGATGCGCTGCGACTCGCCGCCGCTCAGCGTCTCGGCGCTGCGGTCCAGGCTCAGGTAATTCAGGCCGACGTCGTTGAGGAACTTGAGCCGCAGGCCGATCTCGCGCACCACCTTGGCGGCAATCTCGGCCTTCGCGCCCTGCATGGTCAGTCTGCTGAAGTAGTTGAAGCTCTCGCGCAGGGTGATCTTGCTGATTTCATAAATGGCCTTGCGGCTCGGCTGTTCGCCGCCTTCCGAGGTGCCGACCAGGTAGACATGGCGCGCTTCCTGGCGCAGCCGCGTGCCGCTGCAGTCGGGGCAGGGCTGCAGGCTGCGGTAGCGTGCGAGTTCTTCGCGCACCACGGTGGAGTCGGTTTCGCGGTAGCGGCGATCGAAGTTGGTGATGATGCCTTCGAACGGATGCTTCTTGCTGACCTTTTTACCGGCCTTCTCGCCCGAATCCATCAGGTAGCTGAACCTGATGTCTTCGTCGCCCGAGCCATGCAGCACCACCTGCCGAACATTCTCGGGCAGGTCTTCAAAGGCCGTGTCGATGTCGAACCTGTAATGCGCCGCCAGGCTTTCGAGCATCGAAAAGTAATAGGCATTGCGCCGGTCCCAGCCCTTGACGGCGCCGCTGGCCAGGCTCAAGGACGGAAAGGCCACGACCCGCGCCGGGTCGAAAAAATCCCGGTGGCCCAGGCCGTCGCAGCACGGGCAGGCGCCGACCGGCGAGTTGAACGAGAACAGGCGCGGCTCCATCTCGCTGAGCGAGTAGCTGCAGACCGGGCAGGAGAATTTGGCGCTGAACAAATGCTCTTGGCCGCTGTCCATTTCCAGCGCAAGCGCCCGGCCGTCGGCCAGCCGCAGCGCCGCTTCAAAGCTTTCAGCCAGGCGCTGGCGCAGCGCAGGCGGCGGAGCCGTTCCGGCTTCGGCATCGGGTGGCGCCTCCTTGTCGGCACGCACCTTGACGCGGTCGATCACCACGTCAATCGTGTGTTTTTCGGTTTTCTTGAGCTTGGGCAGCGCGTCGAATTCATAGGTCGCGCCATCGACCCTGAAGCGCACATAACCGTGCGCCTGCATGGCCTCGAACAGATCGACAAATTCACCCTTGCGCTCGCGCGCCACCGGCGCCAGGATCATCAGCCGCGTGTCCTCGGGCAAGGCCAGCACGGTATCGACCATCTCGCTGACGCTTTGCGCCTGCAGCGGCAAATCATGTTCGGGGCAATAAGGCGTGCCGGCGCGGGCAAACAAGAGGCGCAGGTAGTCATGGATTTCGGTCACCGTGCCGACGGTCGAGCGCGGGTTGTGCGAAGTCGCTTTCTGCTCGATGGATATCGCCGGCGACAGGCCCTCGATCATGTCCACGTCGGGCTTGTCCATGAGCTGCAGGAACTGCCGCGCGTAGGTCGAGAGGCTTTCGACATAACGGCGCTGGCCCTCGGCATACAGCGTGTCAAAGGCCAGGCTCGACTTGCCCGAGCCGCTCAGGCCGGTGATGACGACCAGCTGGTTGCGCGGAATGTCGAGGTCGATGTTCTTGAGGTTGTGGGTGCGCGCGCCGCGAATGCTGATGAAGGGCGCACCCCAGCCTTTGGGGCTGGCTTGCGCTGCACTGGATTCGGCCCAACCTGCGCCGGGCACTGCGTGCGCGCTTGAAAGGCCGGATCCCGGCAGTGAAGTCAAGGGTTGGCTGTCGTTGGGAAAGTTCACAGGAATGCGGCGCCGGAAAAACCTTCCATCATAGACCTCAGCCGCGCTGCAAGCTGGCCGGCTGCCGGGTATCAAGCACAATACAGGGCCATGCCCCAGCGCGTGCGGCACGGCCTGCGTGCCTTGCCCTTGCCACTTTCAGGACCACTGAAGACAGCCGTTTTCGCTGTATTTTCATTTTTGAGACTCATTCGCCGTGTCTTCTGCCCCCTCGTTTCCCATGACCGCCACCGAGCGGCGCGCCAGCTTCTCGCTGGCCTCTATTTTTGCCCTGCGCATGCTGGGCCTGTTCCTGGTGCTGCCGGTGTTTGCGCTGGAAGCGGCCCGCTATCCGGGCGGCGACGACCCGGCTAGAGTCGGCCTGGCGATGGGCATTTACGGGCTGACGCAGGGTTTTTTGCAAATCCCGTTCGGCCTCGCGTCGGACTGGTGGGGCCGCAAGCCGGTGATTGTTGTGGGCCTGATGATGTTCGCTGCGGGCAGCTTTGTCTCGGCCTGGGCGCCTGACCTGCACTGGCTGATCATTGGCCGGGCGGTGCAGGGCGCGGGCGCCATTTCCGCTGCAGTGACCGCCTTGCTGGCCGACACCACGCGGGACGAAGTGCGCACCAAGGCGATGGCGCTGGTCGGCGGCAGCATTGCCCTGATGTTTGCGCTGTCGCTGGTGGTCGCGCCCTGGCTGGCCGGCGTCATCGGCCTGCACGGCCTGTTTGCGATGACGGGATCGCTGGCGCTGGCCGGCATTGCCGTCGTGCTGTGGTGGGTGCCGGCCGAGCCGCTCATCCATGCCAATGTGGCGCGTGGCAGCATGCTGGAAGTCTTGAGAGAGCCCGCCCTGCTGCGGCTGAATTTTGGCGTGTTTGTGCTGCATGCGGTGCAGCTCGCGATGTGGGTGGCGCTGCCGGCATTGCTGGTCGCCGCCGGGCTGGAAAAGTCCAGGCACTGGGAGGTTTACCTGCCGGCGGTGCTGGCGTCTTTCGTGGTCATGGGCATGCTGCTCTTTCCGCTCGAAAAGCGCGGCTACCTGCGCGCCGTGTTCCTCGGCGCGGTGGGTTTGATCTTGCTGGTGCAGGTCGGCCTGTTGTGGACCGTTGCATCGTCGTCAGCAGCACCCAGCCTGGGCTGGCTGGGCGCGCTGCTGGTGCTGTTTTTCTGCGGCTTCAATGTGCTGGAGGCCAGCCAGCCCAGCCTGGCCTCGCGGATGGCGCCGCCTCATGCGCGTGGTGCGGCGCTGGGGGTATACAACACGCTGCAGTCGCTCGGGTTTTTTGCCGGCGGCGCGGTCGGCGGCTGGGTCACCAAGCTGCACGGCCCCGAAGGGCTTTTCATGGTCTGCGGCAGCCTGATGCTGCTGTGGCTGGTCGTGGCCTGGCCGATGAAGGCCCCAGGCCGTCCGGTGCGCGGCGCCGTTGCAAACGCTGACCCGCAAGGTCGGCCGGCCAGTTAAACTCACCGGATTCGCTTTGGGGGATTAGCCTCAAAGACCTTTAGGAGGAAAAATCATGGCATCCGTCAACAAAGTCATCATCGTCGGCAACTTGGGCAAAGACCCCGAAATGCGCAGCTTTCCCAGTGGCGACCAGGTCGCCAACGTCACCATCGCCACCACCGACAAGTGGAAGGACAAGCAGTCCGGCGAAATGAAGGAGGCCACCGAGTGGCACCGTGTCGTTTTCAACGGCCGGCTGGCCGAGATCGTCGGCCAGTACCTGCGCAAGGGCTCGCAGGTCTATGTCGAAGGCAGCCTGCGCACGCGCAAATGGACCGACCAGAGCGGCGTTGAAAAATACACCACCGAAATCCGCGCCGACCAGATGCAGATGCTGGGAAGCCGCCAGGGCATGGGCGGCCCCGGCGTTGGCGATGGCGGCTATGAGCAGCAGCCACCGCGCCAGTCGGCCGCGCCCGCTGCCCGCCCCGCCTCGGCGCCGCCTGCGCCACGGCCAGCGCCTGCAGCCGCGCAGTCCAGGGCTTCCAGCGGATTTGACGACATGGATGACGATATTCCGTTTTAAAACACACCTGCGAGTAGTTTTGTAAGGTTTCGACCCCAAGGCCCTGAGAATTCAGGGCCTTTTTCAATTTTTTCTTACAAAAAAGTGTCAAGTTTCATTGGCTTTGAAATCGACTATTCAGAGCCTCAGAGGCTGGTCCGAATTTCAGGGTGTCAAAAAAATCCACGATGAAAAGCTTTTTAACTTCTCCCCGCTTATTGAGCCGCTGGCTCGCCGGCGCGACTCTGGCAGTTATCGGCTTGTCCGGCATGACGCCCGCCCGCGCAGACGCCTACCTGGAGCCGCTCACCAACATCCTGTCGGTGCCCGGCAGCGCGGGACTGGGTTTTGTCAGCCGGATCGAGGCTTCACCCTACCGCGAGGGCGGCAAGCGCTACGACGCGCTGCCGCTCTACCTCTATGAAGGCGAGCGATTTTTCCTGCATGCCAACCGGGGCGGCGTCAAGCTGCTGAACGGCGGCGAGCAGCGGGTGGACCTGTTTGTCGAGCAGCGGCTGGAGGGCTTTCCGGCCGACCGCCTGCCTGCCAGTCTGGCCGGCATGGCAAACCGCGATTCGGGAATTGACCTGGGCCTGTCGTGGCGCTGGCGCCAGCCCTGGGGCACGCTGCAGGCCGAGCTGCTGCACGATGCGGCCAATATCTCGAAGGGCAGCGAGTTTCGCCTCGGCTACACCTATGACTGGCGCTCGGGGCCGTGGAGGCTGCGCCCCAGCCTGAGCCTGGCCGTGCGCGATGCCGCGCTCAACAACTATTACTACGGCGTGCGGCCCGGCGAAGCTGCGCCCGGCCGCGCCGCCTATGCGCCGGGCGCGGGCATCAACACCTCGCTCGGCCTGTTCGGCTCCTACGATCTGTCGCAGCGCTGGCGTCTGCTGGCAGGCGTGTCCGCCACCGTGCTGGACCGCAAGATCAAGGACAGTCCCATCGTGCAAAAGCGCGTGCTGCCCGGCGTGTATGTGGGCGCTGCCTATGATTTTGGCGGCCATCAGCGGGAATGGACGCAGGACGGCTCGCCCACTTACTTCAAGCTGCTCTACGGCAAGTCCACCGACGACGGCTGCCACCTGATCAAGATTCTCACCGCGCAATGCCTGTCAACGGCCACGGTCAACCAGACCAGCATTTCCGCCATTCAGGTTGGCAAACCTTTTCTTCAGAATGTGAACGGCTGGCCTGTGGACATTGCGGGCTACGTGGGCCTGACGCACCACAACGACCAGGGCCTGCAGGCCAACGGCGTGCAGCTCGACCTGTTCATGAAAGCCTTTTATTCCGGCTTTCCCTGGAGCGACCGGGTCAAGACAAGGCTGGGCATGGGCGTGGGCGTTTCCCTGGCCCAGCGGGCGCCCTACATTGAAGCCAGCAGTCAGGCGCTTGATGGAAAACCGACCTCGCGCATGCTGCAGTATCTGGACCCGACGCTGGATGTGAGCGTGGGTGATCTGCTGGGTTCGCGTGCGCTGAAGGACACCTTTGTCGGTTTTGGCGTATCGCACCGCTCCGGCATTTTTGGCTCCTCGCGGCTGCTGGGCAATGTCAATGGCGGCTCCAACTACCTCTATACCTATGTCGAGTCGGCGTTTTGATGGGGCAGGTTCCGCACATTGCTCGACGCAATCACGCCGCCGCCCAGGCAGACATCGCCCTGATACAGCACGGCCGACTGGCCCGGCGTGACCGCCCATTGGGCTTCTGAAAACACCAGTCCGCAGCCGCCGGCGGTGGCACTTCGCAGTTCGCAGGCTGCGTCCGCTTGGCGGTAACGGGTTTTGGCCGCCATCGCGCCCAGGGCGGGCGCGCTGCCCGCGACCCAGCTGCAGTCCTGCGCTTTGAGCACCGTCGATTGCAGCCACGGATGCTCGTGGCCCTGCACCACCCACAGCGTGTTGGTGTCGAGGTCCTTGCGCGCGACAAACCACGGCTCGTGCTCGCCCACGCCGCGCTGGCCGCGTGCCTGCGCTGCCTTGAGGTCGGCGCCCCTGGCTTTCACGCCGCCAATGCCCAGGCCCTGGCGCTGGCCCAGCGTGTAGAAGCTCAGGCCCACATGCTCGCCTAGGATGCGGCCCTTGTCGTTCCTGATGGGGCCGGGCGCTTTTGCGATGTAGCGGTTCAGGAAATCGCGGAAAGGCCGCTCGCCAATGAAGCAGATGCCGGTCGAGTCCTTTTTCCTGGCGTTCGGCAGGCCGATCTCGTCGGCAATGCGGCGCACTTCGGTCTTGTGCAGCTCGCCGACCGGGAACAGCGTCCTGGACAGCTGCGCCTGGTTCAGCCGGTGCAGGAAGTAGCTCTGGTCCTTGGCCGGGTCCAGGCCCTTGAGCAGTTCGTGCAGGCCGGTGGCTTCATTCAGGCGCACGCGGGCGTAATGGCCGGTGGCGATCTTCTCGGCGCCCAGGCGCATCGCGTGGTCCAGGAAGGCCTTGAACTTGATCTCGGCGTTGCACAAAATGTCGGGATTCGGCGTGCGGCCGGCCTGGTATTCGCGCAAAAATTCGGCGAACACCCGGTCCTTGTAGTCGGCGGCGAAGTTGACATGCTCGATCTCGATGCCGATCACGTCGGCGACGGCGGCTGCGTCAATGAAGTCGATGTTGGACGAGCAGAATTCGCTGTCGTCGTCGTCTTCCCAGTTCTTCATGAAGATGCCGATGACCTCGTGGCCCTGCTGCTTGAGCAGGTATGCGGTCACCGCTGAATCGACGCCGCCGCTCAAACCGACCACGATCCGTTGCTTGCTGTGTTGCTTGTCCATGTATGCGATTATCCCGCGATGACCCGCTTGCGTTTTTGACCCGCCGCCATGGAACTTCGGCAACTCCGGTATTTCGTTCGTATCGTCGAGCTTGGCAGCATGAGCCGCGCCGCGCTGGACCTCGATCTGGTGCAGTCGCGCCTGAGCGGCACGGTCAGCGTCGGGCTGGCTGCTCCGGACAGGCAAAGTAGTAGCGAATGGCTTGCCCGGCTGTTCTGTTACAGGATTTCAGAATGAAATCGGAATTTTGCACAGGCTGTATATGTGTATACAGCTATTTATTTTATAGCAATACCGAGGGGTCCGTGGTGATCAGGTCGAGCGGAAAACGGCGCCCGGCCAGATAGTCTTCCAGGCTGGTCAGCAGCAGCGGGCTGCGGTGCATGGGCGCGCTGGCCCTGATTTCATCGGCCGTCAGCCACACGGTGCGCACAATGCCCTCGTCAAGCGCCTGGCCGGCCATATGCTCGC
>JBDSZF010000032.1:0-7374 GCA_039925285.1 Polaromonas sp. | reverse complement strand
CCGGCGACGAAGCCGGCATCACCAAGGTCGAGCAGCGCCTGGTGCTGGCCGACGGTTTTTACCTGTGGGACACGCCCGGCATGCTGTGGCCGCGCATCATCGTCGCCAAAAGCGGCTACAACCTGGCCGCCAGCGGCGCCATTGGCCGCAACGCCTTTGAAGAAGAAGAAGTGGCGCTGGAACTGCTCGACTACCTGATTCCCAATTATCCGGAAATGCTGGAAGCGCGCTACAAGGTGAAGATCACGCCGGACGCCAGCGACGAGCAACTGCTCGAAGAAATCGGCCGCAAGCGCGGCGCGGTGTTGAGCAAAGGCCGCATCAATCTGCAAAAAGCCGCCGAAATCGTGATTTACGAATTCCGCGCCGGAACGCTGGGCCGCATTACCCTGGAGACGCCCGAGGAGTTTGCCGTGTGGCTGGCGGCGGGGCAAGGGCTCGATGCCGAACGGCAGGTCAAAAAAGACAAGATCGAAACCAATCGGCTGATCAAGTTCAAGAAGATTCCCCGGCCGCAAAAGTCGGAAAAATCGGAAAAGCCAGAATAGTTCTTCAGCCGCTGGCAAGGATGCGCCTGCGCATGGCGCACTGCCAGAACTTTCCTACAGCGCAAATAGCCCAAACATCACAGCCGGGCTGCAGCTGCTGCGGCATTATTTCTTTTTCATGCCATAAAGACCATCCGCCATTCAATCGAGGTGATTATGTCCTCCACGATTCCCCAGGTCACGCCCGCCACCAACGCCCCAAATTCTGCTCCCTCGGAGGCCGCAGAAGAGGTCAACCTGGACAGTGAATCGGTTGCAGGCGAAGAAGACCCAGGGGCTTCGCTCGATATGACTATCTGGGCGGAAAACTCCCCGGCCAAGGGGCCGATTTCAACGCCACCGGGCAGCCTCAGCCCGGGCGACGCAACCGCTGCCGGAACGCCTGGCGCTGGCGCAGGTATTTGCCGCGAATGCGGCGGCTCCGGCCGGGTTGGCGATAGCGTGTGCCCCTCCTGCAAGGGCGGCGGAAAGGTCGCCGGGGTGGGTGGCGCCTGATGCCAGCCTGTCATTGGCGTCTTTTTGCTTCATTCGTTGTCAACCGCGTTGAACAGGAGCTTCCATGAATTCCATCACCAGCGCGCTGGCGCCTGACGCAACCACCCTGATCCGGCGGGATCACAGCCAGGTGCTGGCCACATTTCATCAGTACAAAACCACCAGCAAGCCGCAAATCAAGCTCGGCCTGGTCAACACCACCTGCCTCGCGCTCGAAGTCCATGCTCAGCTTGAGGAAGAAATTTTTTATCCGGCAGTCCGGGCGACCGGCGACAGCGAGGCGCTCAGGAAGAGCGCTTCCGAACATGACGAAATGCGTCGCCTGATTGCCCTGCTGCGCGGCATGGAACCCGAAGATACGTGCTATGACGACACATATATGGAGTTGATGCGCCATGTGCTGCACCATGCGGCTGACGTGGAAACCGTGGTACTGCCCGATGCAGAGCGGCTGCTGCCTGAGCAGCTCGGCGAACTGGGCAGCAGGATGATGAAGCGCCGCATGCAACTGCTTGCGCCGCGTACCAAAGACATTGCCGTGAACATGGCGCGCGCCATGCCGACGCCATCCATTGCCATGCTGGCCGGCGCTGCCATGGCCGGTTTGTTGCTGGGCCGGCGCTGGATGCGGCACTGATGAGGCCAGCTGCCGCTGAACTACCCTGCCTGGCGCGTAATCGCCGCGTGCAGCAAGCCCGCAAAGCCAATGCTGGCGCCGATCTGGCCAGTTGTGAACATTGTTATCCACAGGGTAGCCCGCATCAATCGGGGATAAAAGGAGCCGGTTTCGTAGCTGGACATTCGCTTTTCAGTGGGCCTGAAAATAATCCTGAAAACTCATCTTCACAGGTAAAAGTGTGCTAATTGAAGCCGATCTGCAGTCCTGTTGGTCAATTTCAAGGCATGGCCTGCCAGCCCAGTACTGGCGCGGCTTTGGGGGCTTGTAAATATTGTTATCCACAGGGTGGCCCACAGGAACTGGGGGTAAGCCAGGGCATGAACAGAAACTGACGCGCTTGTCGGGCAGAGACTTTCATGCCATTCTTTGAAACCAGCGGGGGTTCAAACAATTTCAGCCAAAACCATCTCGCTGCCTCCGTTAATCAAGTGTTTTATGGGTCCATGGTGCTCACCGTCACCCTGCGTGATCGTCAGGGTGATGAAAGGCCGGGCTATGTGGCCGACGGCTACAGCGTTTCGCACAGCGACCGGCCACGCGAAACCATGGAAACCGACGAGGAAGCCGCATGCTACCGGCTGCCGAAGGACGATGCCGCATCCTGAACGACCCAGGCCGCGCCGCATCAAACCCAGGCGCGGACAGCGTTTTTCAAGCCGTCTGTTGCCAGGCATAGCGCTGCAGCAGCCGGTACTGGCCCGCCGGTTCAGTCATGGACTCCACCAGCGCGTAGTCCTGCACGCGCCAGTGCAGTACCGGCTTGTCGGCAGGCGGCACCGCCCCTCCGGCATGGCGCGCCAGCGTGATGTGGGGCCGGAACTTCCGGGTTTCGGCCGGCAGTTCAAGCTGCCGCAGGGCCTGGCCCAGCGCGTCATGCAATTGCTGCAAGCCTTGCGGCGGGCTGTCGGGCTGCAACACCGCAAGGCCGGAACGCCACAGTTCGGGCTGGTCAAAGTCCAGCGTGAAAGGTGCGAAGGGCAGCTCAAGCCCTTTGCTGAGCAGCGCCAGCCGGTCGCGCGGCACATTGCCGATGAAGTGCAGCGTCAGGTGCAGCTTGTCGGGCCGCACCACTGCCGCCCGGGATGGCCAGCGCCAGGTGCGCTGATGTTCGAGCAGCGCTGCACGCAGGCGCGGCGAAGGCCAGAGCGCCAGAAAAAGGCGGGTGGTTTCGCGCTGGACGGGCACTTCGGCAGTCAAGGCCGGTTTACTCGAAAGTGGGCGATTCTGGCATGGCGACCGGTCTGCCCGCGGCCACCCAGGCTCCTGAACAGGGATTTCCTGCACCCCGGTTTTGGCGGCAGCGACAAGGTCGTGGGCGGTTTTCAGTTTTCATGAGGTTTCCTGGGATCAATGATTCACTATCAAATTCTAGGCTCGCTGTGTCGGTTGCCAAGCGTGAATCAGGAAATCATAGGGGCGCACAGCTTGTCAGCCCGCTGGATATCCGTCCCTTTCCACGTTCGCCCCAATGATTATTTGAATCAGTCGGCAGCTGTACAAAAACCACTGATTGAGCGCAGAATCATTTTTGCGTAGCCTCATCAGGCGCGTTGCCATCAAGGAGCTTGTCGTGACCCGCAAAACACCTATCGAGCGCTACCGCAACATCGGCATCAGCGCCCACATCGACGCCGGCAAGACCACCACGACCGAGCGCATCCTGTTCTACACCGGCGTGAACTACAAGCTGGGCGAAGTTCATGAGGGAACCGCCACCATGGACTGGATGGCGCAGGAGCAGGAGCGCGGCATCACCATCACCTCGGCCGCCACCACCTGCTTCTGGAAAGGCATGGCCGGCAATTACCCCGAGCACCGCATCAACATCATCGATACGCCTGGCCATGTCGATTTCACCATCGAGGTCGAGCGCTCCATGCGCGTGCTCGACGGCGCCGTGATGGTCTATGACGCGGTCGGCGGCGTGCAGCCGCAGTCCGAAACCGTCTGGCGCCAGGCCAACAAATACAAGGTGCCGCGCATCGCCTTCGTCAACAAGATGGACCGCGTCGGTGCCGACTTCTTCCGGGTGCAGCGCCAGATCACCGAGCGCCTCAAGGGCGTGGCCGTGCCGGTCCAGATTCCGCTGGGCGCGGAAGACCATTTCCACGGCGTGATTGATCTGGTGAAGATGAAAGCCATCCTCTGGGACGACACCAGCCAGGGGCTGCATTTCGAGTACGCCGAGGTTCCGGCCGAGCTGCTTGAGATGGCCACGCAATGGCGTGAAAAGATGGTCGAGGCGGCTGCCGAAGCCAGCGAGGCGCTGCTCGAAAAATACCTGTCGGGCGACACCCTGAGCGAGGACGAAATCCGGCAGGGCCTGCGCCAGCGCACGGTCGCCAGCGAAATCGTTCCCATGCTGTGCGGCAGCGCCTTCAAGAACAAGGGCGTGCAGGCCTTGCTCGATGCGGTCATCGACTACCTGCCGTCGCCGCTCGATGTGCCCGCCATCCTGGGCCACACCGAGGACGACAAGGAGGCCGAGCGGCATCCGGGCGACGAGGAACCGTTCGCGGCGCTGGCCTTCAAGATCATGACCGACCCCTATGTCGGTCAGCTGATCTTTTTCCGCGTCTATTCGGGCGTTATCCATGCGGGCGACACGGTGTACAACCCGGCCAAGCGCGAGCGCGAGCGGCTCGGCCGCATCCTGCAGATGCATGCCAATGTGCGCAACGAGGTCAAGGAAGTGCGCGCCGGCGACATCGCCGCCGCCGTCGGCCTCAAGCATGTGACCACCGGCGACACGCTGTGCGAGCCGGCGCATCCCATCATCCTGGAGCGCATGAGCTTTCCGGAGCCGGTGATCTCGCAGGCCGTCGAGCCCAGGACCCAGGTCGACCAGGAAAAGATGGGCATGGCCCTGAGCCGCCTGGCGCAGGAAGACCCGTCGTTTCGCGTTCATACCGACCCGGAATCGGGCCAGACCATCATCGAAGGCATGGGCGAGCTGCATCTCGAAATCCTGGTGGACCGCATGAAGCGCGAATTTGGCGTGCAGGCCAGCGTCGGCAAGCCGCAGGTGGCCTACCGCGAAACCATCCGGCAGGCCGTCAGCGACGTCGAAGGCAAATTCATCAAGCAGTCGGGCGGCCATGGCCAGTACGGCCACGCGGTGCTCAACCTGGAACCGCTACCGCCCGGCCAGGGCTACCAGTTTGTCGATGCCATCAAGGGCGGCGTGGTGCCGCGCGAATTCATCCCGGCGGTGGACAAAGGCATTCAGGAAAGCCTGCGATCGGGCGTTCTGGCGGGCTACCCGGTGGTCGATGTCAAGGCCACGCTGGTGTTCGGCTCCTACCATGATGTGGACTCGAACGAAAACGCCTACCGCATGGCCGGAGCCATCGCATTCAGGGACGGCATGCGCCGCGCCCAGCCGGTGCTGCTCGAACCCATGATGGCCGTCGAAGTCGAGATGCCCGACGATTTTCTGGGGCATGTCATGGGTGATCTGTCCGCGCGGCGCGGCAGCATCCAGGGCATGGAAGACATTGCCGGCGGGGGCGGCAAGCTGGTACGCGCCGAAGTGCCGCTGGCCGAAATGTTCGGCTACTCGACCGCGCTGCGCTCGCTGACCCAGGGCCGCGCCACCTACACGATGGAGTTCAGGCACTACGCCGCAACGCCTCCGGCCGTGGCCGCCGCCATCGTCGGCGCCCGGTAAACCGGGCCGCCACGACCCTTTCCGGCCCCCACGGCACTGCGCCGCTGCTGCGCTGGCGACTCAAAAAACCGGAACGCCGCCAACGTCCCGACCATCTAATGGGCAGATGAAGGCATTAATGGTTCAACAACAAGGGAAGGGGCAGCATCATGAAACAGGCCACCAGCTCCGGTCACCGCGCTGTCGGTCGGCCTGAACCGCACCTCGCCGCTCAGAGGCGTGTGGCAGCATGCGCCCGGCTCGGCCGCCACGCTGGGCGATGTGGTGGCCCGCTACAACACGCGGCAATCGCCGGGCCTGAATGCGCAGCAAATCGGTGACTTGACCGAATACCTGAAGTCTCTGAAAAGCGCAGGCAGCAGCCCTCAGCACCGTGACCTTTGATCAAGCCAGACAGGAGCCGACATGAAGCCGCTGAAATCTGCCTCCGCCGCCTTCCCGGCTTTCCAGGCGCCATCGGCCGACAGCCCGGACGCCGACCTGGTCAGGCTGGCGCTGGCCGGCAACGACCTGGCGTTTGCGCAGATCATGCGGCGCCACAACCGATTGCTGTTTCGCACCGCGCGCAGCATTCTTAAAAACGACGACGACGCGCAGGACGCGCTGCAGGACGCCTACCTGCACGCCTGGCGTGCACTGGCGACCTTTCGCGCCGATGCCAGACTGGCCACCTGGCTGGTGCGCATCGTGGTCAATGAAGCGCTGGGACGGCTGCGGCGCCATGGCGCCCAGGTCCTGCCCTTGCGCGCGGCCATGGATACCGATGGCCAAACCCCGGAGCTGCAGATGCCCGCCAATCCCGACGACCAGCCCGAGCCTTCGCTGATGCGCGCGCAGGTGCGCCAGCAGATCGAAGCGCGCATCGACACCTTGCCCGATGCGTTTCGCACCGTCTTCATGCTCAGGGGCGTGCAGGAGCTGAGCGTCGAGGAAGTCGCGCTGGCGCTGGACATTCCCGAGGCCACCGTGCGCTCAAGGTTTTTCCGGGCCCGCAGCCTGCTGCGCGAAGGCCTGTCGCGCGACATCGATATGGCCATGTCCGACGCGTTTTCGTTTGCTGGCCAGCGCTGCGACCGCATTGTCGGCGGCGTTCTGGCCCGCACTGCCCACGAACGTGAATCCTCGCGTCCGTGATTTTTCGAGGTGCTTGGTTTGTTACTGACTGGAGGCTGTCATGTCGTTCTTTCAAATGTCTACCCCGCTCGCCGCACGGCGGCTGTTTTTGGGCCGCTCGGGCGGACTGGTGTTGTCGGGGGCAGCGGTTGCGCTGCTGGCCGGCAACGATGCGCTGGCCGCCAAGGCCGGCGGCTCCAAGGCCGGCGACGTGCAGATCCTGAACACCGCCATCGGCGCCGAACTGGAGGCCATTGCCGCTTACCAGCTGGGCGCTGAAAGCAAGCTGCTCAGCAAGCCGGTGCTCGACCTGGCGCTGACCTTTCAGGGCCACCACAAGGAGCATGTCGCGCTGTTGTCCAGCACAGTGCAAAAGCTGGGCGGCAAACCGGCCAGCGGCAAGGACAAATACAACTTTCCGGCCGACCAGCTGAAAACCGAGATGGACGTGCTCAAGTTCGCCGCGCAGCTGGAGCAGGGCGCCGTGAGCGCCTACCTGGGCGCCGTTCCGTTGTTTGCCAACCGCGACCTGTCCAAGGCGGCCGCCAGCATCCTGGGCGACGAAGCCATGCACTGGGCCATCCTGCGCCAGGCAACCGGCCAGACGCCCGTGGTGCCCTCGGCATTCATGTCATGACCATGCCGCGCGGCCACGGGCTGGGCGGCGCGGCGCTGGCGCTGGGCTTGGGTTGCATGGCGCTGGCGGCGCAGGCCGCGCCCGACAGCGTGCGCGGCGAGCAGCTTTATGCGCGCTGCATCGCCTGCCATGCGCTGGCCTATGACCGCGTCGGCCCCCGGCACTGCGGCCTGCTCGGGCGGCGCGCCGGCAGCGTGCCGGGCTTTGCCTATTCGCCGGCCATGAAAAATTC
>JBDSZF010000031.1:0-12827 GCA_039925285.1 Polaromonas sp. | reverse complement strand
GGGTCGAGATGCCAATCGCCATCAGGATCAGCACGCCACCCATGGTCGGCGTGCCGCTTTTGCTCAGGTGCGTCTGCATGGCGTACTCGCGGATCGGCTGGCCAATCTTGAGCGCGATGAGCCGGCGAATCACGAACGGGCCGGCCAGCAGGCCGATCAGCAGTGCGGTGAGAGCGGCCATGAGGGCGCGCAGGGTCAGGTACTGAAATACCCGCAGGAATCCCAAATCCGGCGAGAGGGTTTGAAGCCACTGGGCCAGGCTAAGCAGCATGAAGCTCTTTCTTGTCTTGTTGTAAATCGTTGCCCATGGCCATCACAGCCTGGACGACGCGCTCCATCTTCATGAAGCGCGAGCCTTTCACCAGCATGCTGGCGACCTGCGGCAGCTCAGCCACCACGGCGGCGGTCAGCTCAGCCATGTCGCCGAAATGGCGACCTGCGCCAAAAGCCGCGCTGGCCCCTTGCGACTGCTCGCCCATCGTGAAGAGTTTTTCGATGCCGCACGCACGGGCGTTGCGGCCGGCTTCGTCATGAAACTGCGGCCCCTGGCTGCCGACTTCGCCCATGTCACCCATGACCAGCAAGCGCGGCCCGGGCAACTCGGCCAGCACCTCAATAGCGGCCTGCATGGAGTCCGGGTTGGCGTTGTAGCTGTCATCAATCAGGCTCAGTAGCTGCCCCTGCAGCCGGACGGTCTGCGCGCGCGAGCGGCCCTTGACCGGCACAAACGCTGACAGGCCCGCGGCGATGAAAGCCAGCGGCACACCGGCAGCCAGCGCACAGGCCGTCGCAGCCAGGGCATTCTTGACGTTGTGCCGGCCGGCGATATGCAACGCAAACTCAAGCTGGCCAGACGGGGTTTGGGCCGCAACCTGCCAGCCATCGCCATTCCAGCGCGCGCTGGCGGTGACATCGGCCGGCCCCTCAAGCGCAAAAGTCAACACCTTGCGCGCGCCTGCCTGTGCGTGCCAGACGCCGGTGTAAGCATCGTCGGCCGGAAAGACTGCCGTACCGTCCGCCTCCAGCGAGGCAAGCACGGAACCGTTTTCCCGGGCCACCGCTTCCACGGTCTCCATGAACTCAAGGTGTTCGCGCTGGGCGTTGTTGACCAGCGCCACCGTGGGCCGGGTCAAACTGGCCAGATACGCGATTTCGCCCGGATGGTTCATGCCCAGCTCGACCACGCCCACCTGGTGCGAAGCGCGCAGGCGCAGCAGCGTCAAAGGCACACCAATATCATTGTTGAGGTTGCCTTCGGTCGCAAAAGCGGCCTCCGGTTTCCAGGCCCTCAAAATCGCCGCAATCATCTGCGTGACCGTGGTTTTTCCATTGCTGCCCGTGACCGCCATCAAGGGCAGGCTGAATTGCGAACGCCAGCCGGCAGCGAGCTGGCCCAGCGCGACCCTGGCGTCAGCAACTTCGAGACCGGGCAGCCCAGCCTCCAGCAATCCGTGCTGGGCCATCGCAGCGACCGCGCCCTGGGCCCTGGCTTGCGCGAGAAATTCATGGGCATCGAAATGCTCGCCCTGGAGCGCCACGAACAGGTCGCCGGGCTGCAGGCTGCGCGTGTCGGTATGAACGCGCACGGGAACGACATGAGCATCGCCGACCAGCCGGGCCGCCGGCAACCAGCCCAGAGCTTGCTGCAGGTTCATCATGCGGCGTCCTCCAGCTTGCACGTTGCCGCTAGCGCATCGAGGGCGGCTTGCGCCTGGTCCCGGTCAGAAAAAGCCATCTTCACGCCCTTGATCTCCTGATAATTTTCATGGCCCTTGCCCGCCAGCAGCACCACATCCCGGGGCTGCGCCCGCTGCAGCGCATGGGCAATAGCGGCACGCCGGTCTTGCTGAACCTGCACGGCATCCGGGCGGCTCAAGCCCTGCAGCATCTGTTCGATGATGAGCAGCGGGTCTTCGCTGCGCGGGTTGTCGCTGGTGACCACGAGCTGGTCGGCATTTTTTTCTGCCACCGCTGCCATCAACGGGCGTTTTCCGGCATCGCGGTCGCCGCCGCAGCCGAAGACACACCAGAGCTGGCCGCCTCGGCTCAGCGCCGCCGGCTTGAGCGCGCTCAGCACCTTCTCCAGCGCATCGGGCGTGTGCGCGTAATCAATGACCACCAGAGGCAGCCCCGGCAGCGCCAGGGTTTCGGTCCGGCCGGGCACGGGCAACAGGTCGGCGCAGGCCGCTGCCGCATCCGCCAGCGGCACCTTCATGGCACGCAGGGACGCCATCACGCCCAGCAAATTGGACACGTTGTAGAGGCCGACCATGGGGATTGAGACGCTGTGCCGCTCTGCGCCTTCGACCACCTCGAAGCTCAGCGCATCCGCGCCGTGATGGATGGCCTGCGCCTGCAGCCGCGCAGGACCGGCACATGAAAATGTCCAGACGTCCAGAGGCGAAGCCACCAGCGCATCATGAAGTTCCCGGCCTTTGCCATCGTCCACATTGATGACCGCCGCCTGCAGGCCAGGCCAGCTGAACAGCATTTTCTTGGCGCGCCAATAGTCAGGCATGGACGCGTGGTAGTCGAGATGGTCCTGGGTGAAGTTGGTGAAGACAGCAAGCTCGATGCGTGTTCCCTCCAGGCGCCGCTCCTCAAGGCCAATCGAGGACGCTTCCATCGCACAGGCCGCAAAGCCTTCATCGGCAAAACGCCGCAACTGCTGCTGCAGCAGCACCGGATCAGGCGTGGTCAGCCCATTGGCAACCATCGCGCCGGGCTGACCAATTCCCAGGGTTCCGACAATGCCGCAGGGGCGACCCAGCCGGCCCAGCGCTTGGGCCAGCCACCAGGCGGTAGAAGTCTTGCCGTTGGTTCCGGTAATCGCCACCACCTGCAGCTGCTCACTGGGCGCGCCAAAATAGGCCGCAGCAATCGGACCGGTCGCCGCCTTGAGTCCTTCATAAGTCGCCACCCGGTCATCACTGAAACCGTAAGCCTGCGCGCCCGCATGCTCGACCAGACAGGCGCGGGCTCCGGCAGCCAGGGCGGCGGCAACATACTTGCGGCCATCATTTGCCGCGCCCGGCCAGGCAATAAAACCGTCGCCGCTGCCCACCTTGCGGCTGTCAGCCGAAAGCGTGCCGGTGACGCGCTCGCGCAGCCAATTGGCCGCTTGTTCAGGGGTATGAAACTGGGTAGCGGTCAAAACGATTCCTCCACGGCCTGCGTGATGATTTGCGGCTTGACGCTCATGTCAGGCTGCACCCCCATCATGCGCAGCGTCTGCTGCACCACTTCGCTGAAGACCGGCGCGGCAGCCAGGCCGCCAAAATATTTGCCATCGCTGGGCTCGTCGATCATGACGCCGACGATGATGCGCGGCGAATCGATGGGCGCCATGCCGGTAAACCAGGCGCGGTATTTATTGCTGGCATAACCTTTGCCAACCTGCTTGTGCGCCGTACCCGATTTGCCGCCTACCGAATAACCGACGGTCTGTGCCAGCTGACCCGTGCCGCCCGGTGCTGCCGCCATCTGGAGCATGCGGCGCACCGCGCGCGCATTCTCTGGAGAAAACACTTTGACGCCGACAGCCGGTTCACTGCGCTTGAGCATGGTGACCGGGATGACCTGGCCATCATGCGCGAAAGAGGTGTATGAGTGCGCCATCTGGAACAGCGAAGCGGAGAGTCCGTAGCCATAAGCCATGGTCGCCTGCTCAACCGGCCGCCAGGTTTTCCAGGGCCGCACCCGGCCCGACACGGCGCCCGGAAACTCGATCCTGGGTTTCTGGCCGTAGCCAAGAGCGACATAGGTATCCCACATTTCGCGGGGCGTCAGCTTCTGGGCAATTTTCAGCGCACCGACGTTGCTGGACTTCTGGATCACGCCCTCGACGGTGAGGGTGCCGTAGTTATGGGTATCGCTGATGGTGAAGCCGCCGAGGCTGAAACGGCCGGGGCCGGTTTCAATCAGGGTCTGCGGCGTCACGCGGCCCGCCTCCAGCGCAATGGCCACCGTGATCGGCTTCATGGTCGAGCCGGGCTCGAAGGTATCGGTCATGGCACGGTTACGCAGCTGTTCGCCGGTCAGGTTCTGGCGCTTGTCGGGTATGTAACTCGGGTAATTGGCCAGTGCCAGCACCTCGCCGGTGATCGTGTCCAGCACGACGACGCTGCCGGCCTTGGCCTTGCGAGCAATCACCGCATCGCGCAGCTTCTGGTAGGCAAAAAACTGCACCTTGCTGTCAACGCTGAGCTGGATGTCCTTGCCATCGACCGGCGGCACCTGCTCGCCCACGCCTTCGACCACGCGGCCCAGCCGGTCCTTGATGACTCGCCGTGAACCGGCCTTGCCTGAAAGCGCCTGATTGAAGCTCAACTCAATGCCTTCCTGACCCTTGTCCTCCACGTTGGTGAAGCCGACGATATGGGCGATGGTTTCACCTTCAGGGTATTTGCGCTTGTATTCCTTGCGCTGGTAAATGCCGGCAATGCCGAGTGCATGGATTTTTCGGGCCACCGGCTCTTCAAGCTGGCGCTTGACCCAGACAAAGCTCTTGTCCTCATCGCCCAGCTTCTTGTTCAGCTCGGCCAGGGGCATCTCAAGCAATTTGGCCAGCTCGGCCAGCTGGGCGGGGCTTGCGCTGACATCTTCGGGGATGGCCCAGATGCTGGAGGCTGGCACACTGGAAGCCAGGATCAGCCCGTTGCGGTCCAGGATGCGGCCCCGGTTGGCGGGCAACTCCAGGGTCCGTGCAAACCGCACCTGGCCCTGCCGCTGAAAAAATGCATTGGCATAAACCTGGATATAGGCAGCCCTGATGGCCAGCCCTGCAAACGCCAGCGCGATACAGGCCACGATGAGCTTGCTGCGCCAGACCGGTGTCTTACTGGCCAGCAAAGGGCTTGAGGTGTAGAGAACGCTTTTACTCATGCGAGCCCTTCTGCCCGGCGGCTGACGCCACATCGGCGGCGGACTTGTACTTGACGTACTGGGTAATGGCGGGTGTGGTCGTCCGCATCTGCAGACGATCCCTGGCGAGCTTTTCGACTTTCAGGGGTGTCGCTTCCGCCCGCTTTTCCACCTGCAGCCGATCGCTCTCGGTGGCTATTTTCCGGCTTTGCGCGCTGGCCTTTTCAAGCTCCACATAAAGGCGGCGCGACTCATACTGGGTGCGCACCAGATACAGTGCGCTGACCAGCACGGCCAGCAAGAGCACGAAATTCAGACGGGCCATTGAATGCCCTCCCGGATGGCCGCAGAAAAACCCCTCAGGCCAGCAGTGATGAGCCTGAAGCTGTTCATGCCGCCTCTCCGGTTCGCTCGGCCACCCGCATCACCGCGCTGCGCGAGCGCGGGTTGCCGGCGACTTCCTCTTCGCTGGGTTTGGTGCGGCCCAAGGCCTTGAGCTGCATGATTTTGGGCGCAGCAAAGGGCGCGCGCCGGTCATACACCTCGCGCGAATGCGTAGCGATGAACTGCTTGACGATGCGGTCTTCCAGCGAATGAAAACTGATCACCACCAGGCGACCGCCAGGCTGCAGAACCTTGAGCGAAGCTTCCAGCGCCTGCTGCAGCTCTTCAAGCTCTGCATTGATGAAAATCCGCAACGCCTGAAAGGTTCGCGTCGCCGGATCCTTGCCCGGCTCACGGGTCTTGACCGCACTGGCCACCACGTCGGCCAGCTGGGCGGTGGTTTCAAGAGGTCCGTGCGCCTGCCGATGCCGGTCAATTGCCCTGGCTACCAGTCCGGCAAAACGCTCTTCGCCATAGTCCCGAATCACCTCGGTCATGGACTCGATGGAGGCGTCCTGCAACCACTCGGCCACGCTTTGACCGCGCGTGGTGTCCATGCGCATGTCCAGGGGGCCTTCGTTTCGGAAGGAAAAACCGCGCTCCGGGTTGTCGATCTGGGGCGAACTCACGCCCAGGTCCATCAGCACGCCCGCCACACTGGCGGCCGGCAGCTGGTCCAGATGCATGAACCCTTCATGACGGATGGAAAACCTCGGGTCGTCAATGGATTTTGCCTCTGCAATGGCGTCAAGATCCTTGTCGAAGGCAGTCAGGCGCCCAAGCGCCGAGAGTTGCGACAGCAGCAGGCGTGAATGCCCGCCGCGTCCAAAAGTCGCGTCGATGTAATGACCGTCCGGGTTGACCTGAAGCGCCGTGACGGCTTCGTTCAACAGGACGGTGCGGTGTGTCCATGTGCCCGTCACCATCTACTTTCAAAAAGAAAAATCTTTAAAAACATCGGGCATCTCGCCCTTCATCTGCTCAGCCTCTTGCGCCGCATAGGTTGCGGCGTCCCAGAGTTCGAAGTAACTGCCCATGCCCAGCAAAACCGCATCCTTGCTGATGCCGGCAGCCTTGCGCAGCTCAGGCGAAACCAGGACGCGACCCGTCGCATCCATCTCAACATCCATGGCGTTGCCCAAAAAAATCCGTTTCCACCATTGAGCCTGCATGGGCAGTGAAGCAATGCGCTCACGAAATCTCTCCCATTCGTTCTGAGGAAAAACCATGAGGCAGCCATGCGGATGTTTGGTGAGGGTGAACTGGCCAGAATGACCCGCGCCCAGCACTTCCCGGTGACGGACGGGCACAGAAAGCCGGCCTTTTGCATCGAGAGCTAGAAATGACGCACCTTGAAACACTTTTAAAACCCTCTACCCGACACTTTTCACCACCAATCTGCACATTTTCCCACTGTATCAGGGAACCCCCTGCCAACCCGGAATTTGACACAAATTATTTCAATGAAATCAATAACTTAGAGGGATATTTGAAGGCCGCTGAAGGTTTTAAAGTTGTTCTAGATTAATCACTTGGCGCGCATACTGAAAGTTGAACATTAAAAGTAGCGCACAGTAAATAACCTGCCCCCTGATGACAGGGAGGGAAATTTTCCCGGATTTGGAGCTTCGAGACCATTGTTGCCCCCAGATCAGGGCAGCGCGGCAAGGACTTGCCTAAACAGGTGATATCAAGACCAGTAGCCACCAGAACAAACAGCTAGCAAAAATGTAGCAAACGAAACGCCACATTGACTGGTGCGAAATCTGTTGATTCACTGTCGGGCCATAAAACGGTTCGATGAATTTTAAGGCGTAGCAGTCAGCGCATCGCTGTACAGAAGCCCCAGATTCTTGGATATCAATGTCTAAAAATGTAATAAATGCAACAATATCACAACACTTTTTAGACTTCACCGCCAGCATCAAGCGGTTGAAAAGAAAGTCATGACGGCGGCCGGCCAACACCCGCTGCTCAGTCGTTACGAACCACCACTCTGGCGTATTCGGTGATGCCAATAACATTGAAAAAAGTGGCGATCAGGCGATTGACTTCGGAGAACTCGACGGAACGGTTCTCGGCCTGCCGGGCTGACAGCCAGTTCAGCAGCATGCCGGCAGCAGAAAAATCGACGCGGATCAGCTTGGCGCAGGAAATCTGCATCCTGTCAGCGCCCATGAAACTGGCCTCCAGCCTGTCCAGAACATCTGCAGCATGACCCTGTATCTGACCGGAGATCTCTACGGACAGGAAGCGCAGGGGCGGACTGGTCGACGGGAAATCCAGAGCAGAATCGGCATCCAGTTCCAACAGCTTGGGATAAACGGGTTCACTGGAGCGGGCTCCAATGATGGTGGTCCGGCCCATGGCGTCGCCCTGTTGATCCAGAGATTTGTAATCACAGCGTGCACAGTCCCATGCCGGTGGCGACACCTCATAGGTGACGCAGAAATCCAGCGCTGTGAGTTCAAAATCATCAGGACGATGAAGGATGCGCAACAATTCCATGCGCAAGAGCCACCACTTCTGATCCGTGCTGCGCTCACCTGAAGGCGTTGCATTGAGCAGCACTTTTTGCAGTTGTGCATCACCCATGAAGCGCAGCTGCACGGGCTGGGTCGCCCAGGCACGGAACACCTTGTACAAAGGCTCAAGGGCACCCGCCTCAATGGTCTTGAGATTGCTCCAATCCAGGCGCCACGGCATCGCAGACCGGGCAATGGCCGCATTGAGGGCACCGACAGACTGTATTCCCAGTACGGAAGAACAAATCCAGTCGGCCGCCGTTCCATGTGCCGGCTTGTCGCTGGGCCTGACAAGCGCCTTGACCATGTCCGGCAGCGAGTACCACTGTGGTGCCGAGCGGTTAAAACGTTCGGCAAACTGGAACGCCGCCGCTTCAAACTTGTCCTGCTCCCCGGTAGCGCGGTACAGGTCAAACAGTGCCAGCCAGGTCTGTACATGGCCAGCACGCAGGGCGCCCGGCGCCAGGATTTCGAGCAAGCCGGCTTCAGCACCGTCATCATCACCATTGGCAAAGAGAATGGCCGACTCTTCAAGCTCAGCGTCATGCGCGATGACATCATGCTGAGTTGCCGTCATGAGTCTGGCAAACAATGAAGGCGACAACGCCTGTACATCACTGTCCATCCCCTGATTGTCCGACGAATCAGGCGCCAGGAGTGCTTGCGGCAGGCTTGGCAAAAGGTCGTTAAGCAGAGTCTGCGGCGCTGGAGCGGCCGTGGCCGCAACGGTATCCAATTCCGCCGGCATCGTCGGCCGATAGGCTGGTGGCAGCATACCCTCTGGCGAGGGTTCACCTGTATCCGCGTCACGGCTGTGCAGCAATGAGGGGGTGCCAGAAGTTGTCTGATTCTTGGTTTTCCACCATTGCATCGACATCTGCGCTTCTATCTCATTGATCTTTTTAAGCGTTGAGGCCCGGTCATCAGACCGGGAAGCCATGCTGCTTTGAAAGAAGGAGGGCCTGCCGGCCTGGTCCGGCGCACCTTCGGCCAGAACTTCGAGCTTGCGCAGTTTTCGCAGCATGTCGAATTCACGCTTGCGCACAAAATCGTTGGCCCGTTTGCGCTCCATCATTTCCTTGAGCCGCTGCTTGCTGATCGAATCATCCTTATCAACGTCAACAGAATCGAGTTCGGCCCAGTTGGTCGCCGGATGGCGGACAAACTTCACCAGCTTGGACAACAGACCCGAAGCAGTATCGTCTTTGGACATATCGGTCAGAAAAAGGGTTATGCCGGAACTAAAGGATCAGTCACCGAACATTTTTTGCTTGAGCTCACGGCGCTGCTGCGCTTCGAGCGACAGATTGGCCGTCGGGCGGGCGATCAGGCGCCCCACACCAATGGCTTCGCCGGTTTCGTCACAGTAGCCATAATCACCCGAATCGATGCGGGCAATCGACTGCTCGATCTTCTTGAGCAGCTTGCGTTCCCGGTCACGGGTCCGCAGTTCAAGCGCATGCTCTTCCTCAATGTTGGCGCGGTCTGCCGGATCAGGCACGATAGCCGCATCTTCACGCAGGTGTTCCGTGGTCTGGCCGGCGCTGTTGTGAATTTCCTGCTTGAGTACCGACAGCTTGTGGCGAAAGAAAGCCAGCTGCACATCGTTCATGTACTCGGAATCGGGCATGGCCTTGTTTTCCTGGTCCGTCAACTGATCTGCGGGCTTGTTCTTCCAGTTGTCGGCAAGTTTGGGGTCCTTGGGAGCGGCCGCCTGAATGGGCGGTGCAATTACGCGTTCGGTCATGGTGGAGTAACTGGCTTTGGCTGCGTCAGGCGCATGGGTTGGCACCATCGGTGCGGGCGTGGGGGTCTGAATGGCTGTCCGGGCCGAGCTTCTGCGTCCGGGCTTCAGGGGCGCGGAGTCCATGCGCACGGATGCGCCAGCCGATACGGGCGCGGCGACCACCTTGACAATTTTGCCGTCTTTTGATGCTGGCTTGGCCGCAGTCTGTGCAGACGTTTTGGCATTCTTCTCTGGGGTGTTCACTGAGTCTCTCCTCTGGGAATCGGGCTGGGACAAGAGCCCAAACCGTTTCTTTGCCAGACTGCCCTAGGGCAGTCCGGCCCTACCTGGTGCCAGATGATCTGGTGTGTCTGCGTCGTTCCAGCCAAAGAGCCCGCTTTAATACGGCGTTCACGGTTGAGTGAACTGGTTTTTCTCTGGCTGGCTTCCCGATTCTGATTTCCGGGTATTTTGGTCGGCGCGCGATTGTAACGGCTGGCTGGAGCGGTGCGCCGCACTGAACATGAATCCCGGGGCAATCGATCTCAACATACGCGCCATTTTTCTCCTTGATGTTCTTATTCGGACCGCACACCATCAGTCTGCCTCAAACCAGGCATTGCTCCAGGCCCTGCATGAAAATATCTTTGGGCAAGTCGATGCCGATGAAGACCATCTTGCTGATTTTCGTCTCGCCGTCGCCCCAGGCCGGCCCGAGGTCACTGCCCATGAGTTGATGCACGCCCTGGAAAATCACCTTGCGATCAGTGCCTTCCATGTTCAGCACGCCTTTGTAGCGCAGCAAGCGCGGACCGTAGATATTGACCACCGCGCCCAGGAAATCTTCGAGCTTGGCGGGGCTGAAAGCCTTGTCCGAGCGGAACACGAAGCTCTTGACGTCGTCATCATGGTGATGATGACTGCCCTGCTCCGCCGCATGCGAAGGATGGTCGCAATGCTCGCCGTGGACATGGTCGTGGTGCTCATGCGCCTCGTCGGCCTTGAGAAAATCGGGGTCGATGTCGAGCTTGGCATTGAGGTTGAAGCCGCGCAGGTCAAACACATCGGCAATCGCCACGTCGCCGAAATGCACGGCTTTTTGCGGCGCGCGCGGGTTCATGTGGGTCAGGCGATGCATCAGCGCCTTGACCTCATCCTCGGCCACCAGGTCGGTCTTGCTGATGAAAATCTGGTCGGCAAAACCGATCTGGCGACGCGCTTCCTGGCGGTCGTCGAGCTGGGTTTGCGCATGCTTGGCATCGACCAGCGTCAGGATGGAGTCGAGCAGGTACTGCTCGGCGATTTCCTCGTCCATGAAAAAGGTCTGCGCCACCGGGCCGGGGTCGGCCAGGCCGGTGGTTTCAATCACCACCCGGTCAAAGTCCAGCAGGCCCTTGCGCTTCTTGGCGGCCAGCAGTTGCAGCGTTTCACGCAGGTCTTCGCGGATCGAGCAGCAGATGCAGCCATTGTTCATCTGGATGATGTTTTCCTGCGTGTCATTGACCAGAATTTCGTTGTCGATGTTTTCTTCGCCAAACTCATTCTCGATGACGGCGATCTTCTGGCCGTGGGCCTCGGTCAGGATGCGCTTGAGCAGCGTGGTTTTGCCCGAGCCCAGAAAGCCGGTGAGGATGGTGACGGGAATCAAGCTCATGGTGTTTACCTACTCTAAAAAAACGTGGGAACTGGAAAAATCTGCAACCAGCTGCGCGCCAGGCGAAACAGGCAAGATGGGGGCTTTAGCCCTCCCTTCAAGACCCCGAAGGGTCGTGTGCTCAATGCCGGCCGGATGCTGCAAGCGGGGCGGAGGCCTCCATTATTGCTATGATTTATATAGCTTACTGCACCCGCCTGCTGTTCGCAAAAGGCCTATTTTGTCACTGAAAAGCTAGTTCGAAGGTCTTTTGACCAGCACCAGCCCCTTGAGGTACTCGCCTTCCGGAAAAGCCACCGTCATCGGATGATCGGGCGCGCCGCCCATGCGCTCGCAAATGAAGGCGTCCACGCCGGCGTCGGTGCCGGCCGACGCGACGATCTTGTGGAACAGGTCGGCGCTGATGCCGCCCGAGCACGAGTAGGTGAACAGCACGCCGCCGGGCGCCAGCAGGGACAGCGCCAGCCGGTTGATATCTTTATAGGCGCGGGCGGCGCGCTCGGCATGCGTGACGGTCGGCGCGAACTTGGGCGGGTCGAGCACGATGGCGTCGAAGGTGCGGCCCTCCTTCACATAGTTGCGCAGCGAGGCATTCACGTCGGCGTCGAGCATCGTGGTGCGGCCGGCGTCAAAACCGTTCAGCGCGACGTTGGCCCTGGCGCGCTCGATGGCCGGGCCGGACGAGTCAATCGACGTGACGTGGGCAGCGCCGCCGGCCAGCGCGGCCACGGTGAAGCCTCCGGTGTAGCAGTAGCAGTTGAGCACGTCCTTGAATTTCAGCCGGCGCGCGTAGGCGGCAAACTTCTGCCGGCTGTCGCGCTGGTCGAGGTAAAAGCCGGTCTTGTGGCCTTCGGCGACATCCAGGCTCAGCTTCCAGTCGTGCTCGGCGATGGTGATGCCGGTATCGCCCGAACCCGCGAGCCAGCCGGTGGCTTCGGGCAAGCCTTCGAGCGAGCGCACGCTGGCGTCCGAGCGTTCGTAGAGGCGTGTCAAGCCGGTTTGTGCCAGCAAGGCCTCGACGATGACTTTCTTCCATTTTTCCGCGCCGCAGCTGGAGAACTGCGCGACCAGCGTGTCGCTGTAGCGGTCAACGACCAGGCCGGGCAGGCCGTCGGATTCTCCGTGGACCAGGCGCAATCCGTCGCTTTTGATGTCAAAAAGGCTTCTTGCGCTGATGGCCTGTGCGATACGCGCTATGAAAAAAGAAGCATCAATGCACTGCGCCTCGTTGAAGCTCCAGACCCGGGCGCGGATCTTGGAACTCGGGCTGAACGCGGCCCAGCCCAGAAACTGGCCGGCGTGGCTTTCAATGCGCACCGTTTCACCTTCATTGCCGCCGCCGCTGGCGATGGCGCCATCAAAAACCCAGGGGTGGCGGCGCAGCAAAGAGCGTTCCCTGCCGTCTTTCAATCGAATTATGTTCATGGCGCTATTGTCGCGGCTGCGTGCCTGCCGCGGGCAAGGGCCGGACGCGGCTACTTCGGCCTGCGCGGGTCCTGAACCTCTGGCGGCGACTTGGCCTTCGAGCCGGCGCCGTCCGACATCGCTCTCGGATGCGCCGCGTCGTAAATCTTGGCCAGGTGCTGGAAATCGAGCCGCGTGTAGGCCTGCGTGGTCGTGATGCTGGCGTGGCCCAGCAACTCCTGCACCGCGCGCAGGTCGCCGCTGGACTGCA
>JBDSZF010000030.1:0-4140 GCA_039925285.1 Polaromonas sp. | reverse complement strand
TAAAGCGCCGCCGGCCGTAATCGCGCGCGCACCGTAGCTGATGCGCTTGCCGCCCTCTAAATACTGGCGGATCGCGGGATGGGTCTTCCAGCGCTGCATTTCCTCGAACGGGCTCAGGTAGGGGTTGCTGTAGTCCAGACCCGTGACAAAGCCCAGTGTGACCTTGTTGTCTTCGAGGTGGTACAGGAAGCCGCCGCCGTAGGTCTGGCTGTCCATCGGCCAGCCGGCGGTGTGCACGACCAGTCCCGGCTTGTGTTTGGCCGGGTCGATTTCCCAGAGTTCCTTCACGCCCAGCGCGTAGGCCTGCGGGTCGCGGCCTTCGTCGAGCTTGAAGCGCGCGATGAGCTGGCGGCCCAGGTGGCCGCGCGCGCCTTCGGCAAACACGGTGTACTTGCCGTGCAGCTCCATGCCGAGCTGGAAGTGGTCCGAGGGCTCGCCGTCCTTGCCGATGCCGAGGTTTCCGGTGGCCACGCCCTTGACAGAGCCATCGTCGTTGTAAAGCACTTCGGCGGCCGCAAAGCCGGGGAAGATTTCCACGCCCAGGGCTTCGGCTTGTCCAGCCAGCCAGCGCGTCACGTTGCCCAGGCTGATGACGTAATTGCCTTCATTGTGAAAGCAGTCGGGCACCAGGAAATCAGGCGTCCTGGTCGAACCGGTTTCACTCAGGAACAGCACTTCGTCGCCAGTCACGGGCTGATTCAGCGGCGCGCCCAGCGCTTTCCACTCGGGGATCAGCTCGGTCAGCGCCCTGGGGTCCATGACGGCGCCCGAGAGGATGTGCGCGCCGGGCTCGGAGCCTTTTTCGAGCACGACCACCGACAGCTCGGTGCCTTTTTCAGCGGCCAGCTGCTTGAGGCGAATTGCCGTGGACAAGCCGCCGGGGCCGCCTCCGACCACGACCACGTCGTATTCCATCGCTTCACGGGGGCCGAACTGGGCCAGAATTTCTGATGGGGTCATGGTTTTCAAGTAAAAAAAGGACTCTAGCGATTGCCAGTCGTGCGTAGTTAGCTATGAATTAAGGAGCAAATTGCGATGCTGTGCGGGCGCGATGAGGTTTTCACCCCTGCAAGCGCAGCGTTCATTCCATGCTGGACGCCGAACGCATCTGCTCCCTGAGCACGAATTTCTGGATTTTTCCGGTCGAGGTCTTGGGCAGCGTGCCAAACAGAACCTGCTTGGGCACCTTGAAGCGCGCCAGCTGCGAGCGGCAGTGATCGATGATTTCGGCCTCGGTGACGCTGGCGCCATCGCGCAGTTCGACATAGGCACAAGGCACTTCGCCCCACTTGTCGTCGGGCTTGGCGACCACGGCGGCGACCATCACGGCCGGGTGGCGGTAGAGCACTTCCTCGACTTCGATGCTGGAGATGTTTTCACCGCCGGAGATGATCACGTCCTTGCTGCGGTCCTTGATCTTGACGTAGCCATCCGGGTGCAGCACCGCCAGGTCGCCGGTGTGGAACCAGCCGCCGGCAAACGCTTCGGCGGTGGCTTGCGGGTTTTTCAGGTAGCCCTTCATGACCAGGTTGCCCCGGAAGAAAATCTCGCCCATGGATGCACCGTCGGCCGGGACGGGCAGCATGGTTTCCGGGTCAAGCACGGCGATGGCCTGCTGCATCGGATAGGCAACGCCCTGGCGCGCATTGAGCGCAGCGCGCTCGCCAATCGGCAATTTGTCCCAGCCCGCCTGCCTGGCGCAGACGGCTGCCGGGCCGTACACCTCGGTCAGGCCATAGACATGCGTGATGTCAATGCCGATGCGCTCGCAGCCTTCGATGATCGCGGCCGGTGGCGCGGCGCCGGCAATCAGGCCGGCAATCGGATGCGAAATGCCGGCGCGCAGGGCCTGCGGGGCATTGATCAAGAGGCCGTAGACAATCGGCGCGCCGCATAGATGCGTGACGCGGTGCTTGGCGGTCAGCGAGAAGATCAGCGCCGGATCGACCTTGCGCAAACACACGCTGACGCCCGCCTGCAGCGCCAGCGTCCAGGGGAAACACCAGCCGTTGCAATGGAACATCGGCAGCGTCCACAGGTAGACCGAGTGGCGCGGCATTTCCCAGGTCACCACGTTCGACACCGCGTTCAGGTAGGCGCCCCGATGGTGCGTGACCACGCCCTTGGGGTTGCCAGTCGTTCCAGAGGTGTAGTTCAGGGCGATGGCATTCCATTCGTCGGATGGCAAGGCCCATTCGTAGGCCTCATCGCCGGTCTGCAGAAAAGCTTCGTAGTCCAGCTCGCCGAGCAGTTTGCCGCCTTCGTGCATCGGATCATCCACGTCAATCACCAGCGGGCGCGGGCGGCTCATCAAGACCAGCGCCCGCTCGATCAGGGGCGAAAATTCACGGTCGGTGAGCAGCACCCTGGCTTCGCCGTGGTCCAGCATGAAGGCGATGGCTTCGGCATCGAGCCGGGTGTTCAGGGTGTTGAGCACTGCGCCGGTCATGGGGACGCCGAAATGGGCCTCGAACATCGGTGGTGTGTTGGGCAGCATGGCCGCGACGGTGTCTCCCACGCCTACGCCGCGTTGGGTCAAGGCGCTGGCCAGGCGACGGCTTCTAGCGTAGGTCTGTGCCCAGGTGAAGCGCGTGTCGCCATGAATCAGGGAGTCACGGTCGGGATAAACCCGGGCCGATCGTTCCAGAAAACTGATGGGTGAAAGCGCGGTGTGGTTCGCGCTATTGCGCTCGAGTCCCTGGTCGTAGGCGTTTGTATTCATGTCGGCTGTCTCCTTGTCGTGGCGCCAGCAGCAGGCCTGAAGCGCCTGGGCAGCGTTTGTGCTACCGATGATGGCAGGCGACTGTTGCGAAATTTCGTGGCAAATGTATCGAATGATTGCAGTGCGCCGGTGGGGTGCGGCGGCGTCCTAGAATGCACAAATCCGCCGGAGCCCGCCTTTCATGCCATCACAACTTCCCCCCGATTCCCAGCAAATCCATTACCGGCACGAGTTGCTTCAGGCCGGGCTGGACCTGCTCGACCAGGGCTTGACCGTGATCGATGGCAACCTGCAGATCGTGGCCTGGAACAAAGCCTTTTTGCGCTTGCTGGACTTCCCCGAAAGCATGGCGTTTGTCGGCGCCACCTTCGACTCCTTCATACGCTATAACGCCGAACGCGGTGAATACGGGCCGGGCGATGTGGAGGAACTGGTGGCCGAGCGCATGCGCCTGGCGCGTCATTTCACCCCTCACTACACCGAGCGCGACCGGCCGGGCGGGCAGATCCTGGCTGTGCGCGGCGAGCCCTTGCCGCACAACGGGTTTGTCACGCTGTACACCGACATCACGGCCAGCCGCCGTTATGAGCAAAAGATCCAGCAGCAGAACGCCGAACTCGAAAATCGGGTGGCCGAGCGCACCCATGAACTGCAAGCCATCAACCGGCGCCTGATCGTTGCCGACGACGCCAACCAGCGCATCACCGAGGCATTGCGACGCAGCGAGGAAAATCTGCGCCTGATCACCGACTCCGTGCCGGCGCTGATCGGCTACTTTGATCACCAGGAAATTTACCGCTATGCCAACAAAGGCTACGCCGACTGGTTTGGCTATCCCAAGGAAGAGGTGCTGGGTCGCTCCATTCGTGATGTGGTGGGCGACGAGGTCTATACCGATATTTCACACCATGTGCATCTGGCGCTCAAAGGGCAACGCGTCAGCTATGAGTACACCATGCGCCGCCCCGGTGGACGGGTGGTTTATGCGCGCAGCGAACTGGTGCCCGAGCTGGACGCTGACGGCCGTGTGGCGGGGTGTTTTGTACTGTCAGTCAATATCACCGACCTCAAGAATGCCCAGGCGGCGCTGGTTCATGCGCAAAAAATGGAGGCGGTGGGACAACTGACGGGCGGGCTGGCGCACGACTTCAACAACCTGCTGACCGTCGTGATCGGCAACCTGGTCACGCTGCATGAGCGCTACCCGAACGACCCGGACATTGGCGAATATGTGGTGCCGGCGCTGAAGGCCTCGCGCCGGGGCGCATCCCTGATCAAGCGGCTGCTGGCATTTGCCCGCAAGCAGCCGCTTTCGCTGCGCTCGGTGAACATTGCCGACATGGTGAATGAGAGCATGCTGCTGCTCAAGCGCACCTTGCCCGCGCACATCACCGTCATCATCACACCGATGGATGATT
>JBDSZF010000029.1:0-4806 GCA_039925285.1 Polaromonas sp. | reverse complement strand
CTGATCGCGCTGGGCCTGACCGACGCCTTTCGCCTGTTCGAGCAGCCTGAAAAAAGCTATTCCTGGTGGGACTACCGGGAGATGGCCTTCCGGCGCAACCGGGGACTGCGGATTGACCATATTCTGGTCAGCGAAGCGCTCAAGCCCCTGGTTCGCAGCTGCGTGATCGATAAACTGCCGCGCAAGAACGAGCGTCCGAGCGACCACGTGCCGGTTGTGCTGGAACTCGCTTCGCTATAAAAAAAGTAGCTGCCTGCGCAGACGCAGCCTGCGCAAACGGCTTTATTTACTCAAGATTGAGTTCCTGGATCTTGCGCGTGATGGTATTGCGCCCGATGCCCAGTTTGTGAGCCGCCTCGATGCGGCGGCCGTGCGTGTTGGCCAGCGCGGTCTGGATCAGCCGCGACTCAAACCGGCGCGTCAGCACATCCCACACATCGCTGCGCCCCGAAGTCAGCAGCGCCAGCGCTTCGGCCTCCAGCCCGCTTTCCCATTGCGTCAAGGGTTGGGCACCGCTTTCGGCCCCCGTCACGATGGCTTGCGGCATGGCCCCCCCAGAAGCTTCAAGGGAAGGGACGGCAAACGTTTTTTCAACATCGCCAGACCGCTCCGCCCTGCCCGGCCCGATTTTTTCGGCCTGCGCCACGGCCTGCCCCCATTCGGACGTGGCGCCCAGCACTTCGGGCGGCAAATCCTTGGGTTCGATCACCTGGGCCGGCGCCATGACGGTGAGCCAGTGGCAGATATTCTCGAGCTGGCGCACATTGCCGGGAAAGTTGAAATGGCTGAGCTGCTGCAAGGCCGCTTCTGAAATCCGCTTGGGCTCGACGCCCAGCTGCTTGGCGCTTTGCTGCAGAAAGTGCCGGGTCAAGGTGAACACATCTTCGCGCCGCTCACGCAAGGCCGGCAGGCGCAGGCGAATCACGTTGAGTCGGTGGAACAGGTCTTCCCGAAAGCCGCCTTCCTTGACGCGCTGCTCCAGGTCCTGATGCGTGGCGGCTATCACGCGCACATTGGCCTTGACGGCATTGTGGCCGCCAACGCGGTAAAAATGGCCGTCGCTGAGCACCCGGAGCAGGCGGGTCTGCAAATCAAACGGCATGTCGCCGATTTCATCGAGAAAGAGAGTGCCGCCGTCAGCCTGCTCAAAGCGGCCGCGCCGCAGCGTCTGCGCGCCGGTGAAAGCGCCGCGCTCATGACCGAACAACTCGCTTTCCAGCAAGTCCTTCGGGATGGCGGCTGTGTTGATGGCGATGAAGGGCCCGCTGGCCCGTGGCGAATGCTTGTGCAGCGCACGCGCCACCAGTTCCTTGCCCGAGCCTGATTCGCCGGTGATCATTACCGTGACCATGCTCTGGCTCAAACGGCCAATCGCACGAAACACATCCTGCATGGCGGGCGCCTGGCCCAGCATTTCAGGGGCTGCAGCCATGCGCTCTTCAGCCACTTCCTCTCGCTGGCTTTCCTCGACAGCGCGGCGGATCAGCTCGACCGCCTTGTGCAGGTCAAACGGCTTGGGCAGGTATTCAAATGCGCCGCCCTGAAAGGCCGAAACGGCGCTGTCAAGGTCAGAAAATGCCGTCATGATGATGACTGGCAGACCCGGAAGCCTGAGCTTGACCTTTTCCAGCAATTCCAGCCCGGATCCGCCAGGCATGCGGATGTCGCTGACCAGAATTTGCGGACCGTCCGCTTCCGTGGCGATATCAAGCGCAGCCAGCACTTCGCGCGGATTGGTAAAGCTGCGCGTTGGCAGGCCTTCTCGAAGCAGGGCTTTTTCCAGAACAAACCGGATGGACTGGTCATCGTCAACAATCCAGATCGGCTTCATGTTCTTTGTTCCTTTGCTACGAGCAGTTATCTTTGAAATGGGAGATGACAGCCTTCAAGGAAGCGGTATCAGCAGCTTGAAGTCTGTATGGCCAGGCCGGCTGTCGCACTCGATCAATCCGTGGTGTTGCTGGACAAAGGTTTGCGCCAATGTCAGCCCCAGCCCCGAACCGCCTTCCCGCCCTGACACCAGGGGATAGAAGATGCGGTCTTTGATGGAGTCCGGCACACCCGGCCCATTGTCAACCACATGCAATTCCAGTGCCAGGCGATAACGCTTCTTGCCAAAAGTCACTTGTCGGGCAATCCGTGTTCTGAAAATGATCTCTGCATCGCCTGTGGTGATGCGCTCAGCCAGTTCCTGGGCCGCATTGTGGGCAATGTTGAGCACCGCCTGAATCAGCTGCTCGCGGTCGCCGCGAAACTCGGGAATCGACGTGTCATAGTCGCGCACAATCCGCAGGCCGCGGGGAAACTCCACCAGGATCAGCGAGCGCACCCGTTCGCACACCTCGTGGATATTCACATCGCCCACCAGATGAGGACGGCGGTGCGGCGCCAGCAGACGGTCCACCAGTGTTTGCAGGCGGTCAGCTTCATGAATGATGACCTGCGTGTATTCGGTCAGGTCCTTGTCGATTTCCATCTGCAGCAGCTGCGCCGCGCCGCGAATGCCGCCCAAGGGATTCTTGATCTCGTGTGCCAGGTTGCGGATCAGTTCCTTGTTGGCCTGCGCCTGGTCGATCAGGCGCTCTTCACGGTCCTGCTTGGCCTGCTGCTCCAGCGGCAGCATTTCCACGATGGCTTCGCCTGGCGTGTCGGTCTGGGCGACCACCACATGCACCGGCATCGGCTCATGGTTCAGGCGGCGCAACCAGGCGTCGTAGCGCAGGGCCGCAAACTCATTGCTGCCCGCGCCCTCCAGCGCATGTTTCAGGATAGGCGGTTCGGTAAAGCACTCGGGCAGCTGCGAGCCTTCAATGGTGCGGCGCGAGGTGCCGAGTGCGTCTTCTAGTGCCGCATTGGCAAACACCACACAGCCATCGGTGCGAACCACCGCGACCAGGGTGGCCAGCAGGTCAAAGGCCTGGAAACGGACAGTTCCCGAGGCCATGAAGGAGGATAGTAAAGTGGGAATGGATGGCTTTTTCAAGCTGTCCATTTTCGCGCAGAAGCTGCTGCGATCAGGGTTAATTTGCGGCGGGGAGGCGGGAAATTTCGCGCTTCAGGCCGGCAATATCGCTCTGGCTGCGCGCAATACTCTCCTTGAGATCATTGACGCGATCCAGGTAACGCTGGTAGTTGCGCCCCTCGATGCCCTGCTTTTCCGGCTCTCCATGGTTGTATTCTTTTTGCAGTTCTGCCAGTTTGGCTTCTGACTTTCTCAACTCTGACTCAAGAATGATGCGAGAGTCACTGTCGCGCGCCCGTTGATCAGGACTGCTATCAGGACGCGGGCTGCTTGAAGCAGGGCTGGTCGCCACACGCGCCGCAGCTTTGGGCACCGGCGTGCCCTGCACCACGGTGACATTGCCACCCGAGACCGGTTTGCAGTTGCGGACCTGCGCATCCTTCACATTGTTGATGTATTCAGGCGCGCTGCCGCCGACGCCAGCGCAGCGGTAAATCTGTTGCGCCCAGGCGCCATGGCTGGCACTGAGCAGCCACATGGACAAAAGGGACAGGGGTAAGATTTTTTTCATAAAGAGGGCTTCCAGTGTCTGGAGGCGCTTGGGCTTTAGTGTGCGAGGTAGAGACGGTCTCTGAGTATGCTGCAAAGCGGCATGAATACAAAATTTCCCATCGCATAAACCCCCGCAGCACCATAAAAAAAGGATGGCAGATGCCATCCTTTTTTTATGGCCGTCCGCTTACCTGACTGCCAGGGAAGCGAACGGCTTGGCTGTGCTTACAGCGAGTAGTACATGTCGTATTCGACCGGCGAGACTTCAACGCGGGTGCGGTTGACTTCGCCCATCTTCAACTCAATGTAGGCATCGAGCATGCTGTCGGTGAACACACCGCCCTTGGTCAGGAAGGCGCGGTCCTTGTCCAGTTCTTCCAGCGCCTGGTCCAGGCTGTGGCAGACGGTTGGCACCAGCTTGTCTTCTTCCGGTGGCAGATGGTACAGATCCTTGGAAGCGGCTTCGCCCGGGTGGATCTTGTTTTCCACGCCGTCCAGGCCGGCCATCAGCAGGGCCGCAAAGCCCAGGTATGGGTTCATCAGCGGATCGGGGAAGCGCGCCTCGACGCGGCGGCCCTTGGGGTTCGCCACAAACGGGATGCGGATCGACGCCGAGCGGTTCTTGGCCGAGTAAGCGAGCTTGACCGGGGCTTCGAAATGCGGCACCAGGCGGCGGTAGCTGTTGGTGCCGGGGTTGGTGATGGCGTTCAGGGCACGGGCGTGCTTGATGATGCCGCCGATGTAGTACAGCGCGAAATCGCTCAGGCCGGCATAGCCGTCACCGGCGAACAGGTTCTTGCCGTCTTTCCAGACCGACTGGTGCACATGCATGCCCGAGCCATTGTCGCCCGCGTAAGGCTTGGGCATGAAGGTCGCGGTCTTGCCGTAAGCGTTGGCCACGTTGTGCACCACATACTTTTGCAGGATGGTCCAGTCAGCGCGCTCGACCAGGGTCGAAAAACGCGTGCCGATTTCATTCTGGCCGGCGCCAGCCACTTCGTGGTGGAACACCTCGACCGGAATGCCGAGCGATTCAAGGATCAGGGACATTTCAGCGCGCATGTCCTGCGTGCTGTCCACCGGAGGCACCGGAAAATAGCCGCCTTTGACGGTCGGACGGTGGCCGCGGTTGCCGCCTTCAAGCTTGGAGCCGGTGTTCCACGGAGCTTCGTATTCTTCGATTTCATAAAAGGTGTGGCCAGGCTCGGTGCTCCAGCGCACGCCGTCGAAGATGAAGAATTCAGGTTCCGGTCCGAAGAAGGCGGTGTCGCCCAGGCCGGTGGACTTCAGGT
>JBDSZF010000028.1:0-4342 GCA_039925285.1 Polaromonas sp. | reverse complement strand
TTATTTCAATAGCAAATCAGGCTGCCACCCGTGAGCTTCACGCTCTCCTGCAGACCCTGGCGACGAAAGCTGCGACGTGTTCATTGAATTACTGGTCCTGTTCGGCAAGAGCTTTCTGTTTGTGCTGGCCGCGTTGCTGCCCATCCTGAACCCGGCGGCGACGGCGCCGATTTTTCTGGGCCTGACCGAGGGCGCCTCCGCCAGCACGCGCGTCTTGCTGGCCCGGCGCATCGCGGTCAACATGTTTGCGCTGATGGTGGGCTCCATGCTGGTGGGCTCATATGTGCTTGATGTGTTTGGCATTTCCCTGCCCATCGTGCGCGTGGGCGGCGGCCTGATCGTTGCGTCCACGGCCTGGCGCTTGCTCAATGCCAGCCATGCCAGCGACGACAGGCGCACCGAACTGGTCGAATCGTTCACGGTCGAGCATGCCCGCCGCCAGGCTTTTTACCCGCTTACTTTTCCCATGAGCTGCGGCCCCGGCTCGATTGCCGCGGCCATCACCGTCGGTGTTTCGCTGCACGACCAAAAGCTCACGCTGTCGCTGGCAAGAATGGGCGGCGGCGTGCTGGCGCTATTTGTCATCAGTATCGTGCTGTACCTGGCGCTTCGCTACGCGCAAAGCCTGCTCAAACCGCTGGGCGATGCGGGCTCGGTGATTTTTCTGCGCCTGTCGGCCTTCATCCTGCTGTGCCTGGGCGTGCAGATCGTCTGGGACGGCGTCGAAGAGCTGCTGAGCGGCCTGATCCAGACGCAAACCTTCACCTGATGCCCGCCAGCATCCTCCTGCAAGCCGCTTTACTCTTGAACTTCCATGCCTGTTTCCGCCCAAAACTCATCCCAAGCTCCGGACTCCCGGAATTCAAAAAATCCCAAAACCGCCAGCAAGCCAGCCCCGGCCTCCCCTGCGCTTCATTACCGTATCGAGGTGGGCGACCTGCATGCCCACCTGTTTCACGTCACGCTGACGATTGCAAAACCGGCGGCGCTGCAGCGGGTGTCCTTGCCGGTGTGGATACCGGGCAGCTACCTGGTGCGCGAGTTTTCCAAAAACCTGCAGGGCTTGCAGGCGCATCAGGGCAGCCGCAGTCCAGTCCCGCTGCCTGTAGAACAACTGGACAAATGCAGCTGGAAAATCGCCTGCTCGCCTGCCAAGGAACTGGTGCTGCGCTACCAGGTCTATGCCCACGACAATTCGGTGCGCACCGCCTGGCTGGATGCGAACCGCGGCTTTTTCAATGGCACCAGCCTGTGCCTCAAGGTCGAAGGCCAGGAAGCCTTGCCGCATCTGCTGGAACTGCCCGCCTCCAAAGCTGTCGCAGGATGGTCGCTCGCCACCGGCCTGAGCCCACAAAAAATCAGCCCCAAGGGTTTTGGCTGCTATGAGGCGGCCGATTACGACGAACTGGTCGATTGCCCGGTTGAAATGGGCACCTTCTGGAGCGGCAGCTTTAGCGCGCGTGGCGTGGCGCACCGTTTTGTCGTGGCAGGGGTGGCCGCCAGCTTCGACGGGGCGCGGCTGCTCGCCGACACGCAGAAAATCTGCGAGGCCGAAATCCGCTTCTGGCATGGCAGCAAGAAACCGCCCTACAAAAATTATCTGTTCATGCTCAACGCTGTGGACGATGGTTATGGCGGGCTGGAGCACCGCAACTCCACCGCTCTGATCTGCACCCGCAAGGACTTGCCGCGGCTGGGTGATCCGAAAACATCCGAGGGCTACACCACGCTGCGCGGCCTCATCAGCCATGAATATTTCCACACCTGGAACGTCAAGCGCCTGCGCCCGGCCGGGTTTGAAAACTACCGCTACGAACGCGAGAACTACACCGAACTGCTGTGGTTTTTTGAAGGCTTCACCAGCTATTACGACGACCTGCTGCTGCGCCGCGCCGGGCTGCTGGACAACGCCGGCTATCTGAAGCTGCTGACCACCACGATCAACCAGGTGCTGCAGGCGCCCGGCCGGCGGGTGCAGTCGGTGGCCGAGGCGAGTTTCGACGCCTGGGTCAAGTATTACCGGCCCGATGAAAACACGCCCAATGCCACGATCAGCTACTACGCCAAGGGCGCGCTGGTGGCGCTGTGCCTGGACCTGACGCTGCGCAGCGAAGGCCGCACGACCCACGGCGCCACGCTCGACGATGTGATGCGCGCGCTGTGGAAACGCTGCAAGGCCGGGGCCATGCGGGAAACCGATGTGGCCGAAGTGCTCAGCACGCTGGGCCTGCGCTCGTTTGCACCCGAACTGTCCCGCTGGGTGCATGGCAAGGACGAGCTTCCACTGAAGGAATTGCTGCAAAGCCAGGGCGTGGCAGTGCTGGAAGAGCCGGCCCAGCTGGCACAGCAGCTGGGCCTTCGGGTCAGCGAAAACCAGGGTGTGACTATTAAAACCGTGCTGCGCGCAGGCATGGCCGAGCAAGCCGGTTTTGCGGCAGGCGACGAATGGCTGGGTCTGGAGCCGATGGGCCAAGCAGCAGCAGGCAAGCCTGTTGCAGCAGCGGCGGGCTGGCGCATGAGCCGGCTCGACGACCTGACGCTCTATGCCGGATCGGCGAAAAAAGTCATCGCCCTCGTTGCGCGCGACAAGCGGCTGATGCGGCTTGAATTGACCCTGCCGCCTGCACTCACGACCTGGCGGCTGGCCGTCAAGAATGAGGCCCGGATGAACGAGTGGCTCGAAGCCAGAGCCTGAGCGGTGCTGCGTTTTCGTCCTGGTTTGCCCTTGCACTGACGGTTTTCCCGCAGGAATCGCAGGGGTGGAAACTGACAGCGAACGTGGCATGATTCAGTCTTCTACAAGGACAAGCCCATGACCTATGAATTGATTGTGACTTCTACCCACGGCCCGGATTCGCGCCAGGTGGGCATCGTGACCCTGAACCGGCCCAAGCAGCTCAATGCGCTCAACAACGAGCTGATGGATGAACTGGGCAGCGCGCTCAAGGCCTTTGATGCCGACGACAGCGTGGGCTGCATCATCCTGACCGGCAGCGAAAAAGCCTTTGCCGCCGGCGCCGACATCGGCGCCATGGCGCAATACAGCTTTGCCGATGTGTACAACAACGACTACATCACCCGCAACTGGGAACAGATCCGCAGCATCCGCAAGCCGGTGATTGCGGCGGTCAGCGGTTTTGCCCTGGGCGGCGGTTGCGAACTGGCCATGATGTGCGACTTCATCATTGCCGCCGACAACGCTAAATTTGGCCAGCCCGAAATCAGGCTGGGCATCATTCCCGGTGCCGGCGGAACGCAGCGCCTGCCACGCGCCGTCGGCAAGGCCAAGGCCATGGACCTGGCGCTGACCGGCCGCATGATGGACGCTACCGAGGCAGAGCGCGCCGGCCTGGTGAGCCGCGTGGTGCCGCTGGACAAGCTGATGGACGAGGCGCTGGGTGCGGCGCTGATGATCTGCAGCTACGGCCAGCCCAGCGTGTTTGCCGCCAAGGAGTCGATCAACCGTGCCTTCGAAAGCGGCCTGAGCGATGGCGTGATGTTCGAGCGACGCCTGTTCCATGCGCTGTTTGCCACAGAAGACCAGAAGGAAGGCATGGATGCCTTCGTCAACAAACGCAAGCCCGAGTTCAAGCATCGCTGAAAAAGCCGCTGGAAAATTGGCTATAATTCCGCTCGTCAGGTGATATAGCTCAGTTGGTTAGAGCGCAGCATTCATAATGCTGATGTCGGTGGTTCAAATCCACCTATCACCACCAGATATTGAAAATCCCCGTAAGTCAGGTACTTGCGGGGATTTTTTTTGACAGGTTTTGCCAGATCAACTCGTCCAGGGAGTTTTTCCGGCCACGAAGCCCACCGCATCTGCATGCAACTGGCCATGGCCCGGGACCAGTCCGTGCTTGTCCATCAGTCGATACAGGGTCATGCGGGAAATCCCCAGCTCGCGCGCTGCATGGGTAATGTTACGGTCAACACGACCGAGGGTCAGCGTAATCGCATCGCGCTCGGCCATGGTGCGAACCGCTTCCAGCCCCGCTCCGCTCGGCGTACTCGCCTCGGCAAGACCCAGATCGGCTGGTGTGATCAGGCGCTGATCCGTCATCACCACGGCGCGCTGGACACGATTACTCAACTCGCGCACATTGCCCGGCCAGCCGTGGGACATCATGGCGACGATGGCTTGTTGGCTGAAGCCTTCGACCGGTCGCCGCTGCCGCTCAATCCTGCAGTTCCGCAAAAAATGCTGTGCCAGCATCGGCACGTCGGACAGGCGTTCGCGCAGCGAGGGCACCACGACCGGCAGGACATTGAGGCGATAAAAAAGATCCTCCCGAAACCGGCCCGCAGCCACGGCCTGTGACAGCTCCACATGCGACGCGGC
>JBDSZF010000027.1:0-14892 GCA_039925285.1 Polaromonas sp. | reverse complement strand
GTGGCAGCAGGCAGGCCTGCCGCGCCAGTTCGGTGATGCGGGCCCAGTCGCCGTCCACCACGGCCTCGGCGGGCGTCAGCCACGAGCCACCGACGCACATCACGTTGGGCAGCGCCAGGAATTCGGCGGCGTTGGCCATCGACACGCCGCCGGTCGGGCAAAAGCGCACGTCGCCAAACGGCCCGCTCCAGGCCTTGAGCATGGCGGTGCCGCCGGCTTGCAGCGCCGGGAAAAACTTCAGCTCGCTCAAGCCATCCTCCTGCGCCATCATGATTTCACTGCCGGTCGCCACGCCGGGCAGCAAGGGCAAACCGGCATCGCGGCAGGCCTGGCCGACGGCATGGGTATAGCCCGGGCTGACGACAAAGCGCGCACCGGCCATGCCGCAGGCCTGGGCATCGGCGGCGCTGCGCACCGTTCCCGCGCCGACCACGGCATCGGGCACATCGCGCGCAATCGCCTCGATGCAGGCCAGCGCCTGCGGCGTGCGCAAGGTCACTTCAAGCATGCGGATGCCGCCCGCCACCAGCGCGCGAGCCAGCAAAACAGCCTGATTCACATCATTGAGCACAATGACCGGAATCACGGGCGCGTCCCGCATCACCTGCAGGGCGCTCAGTTTCACGCTGATATCCATATTCACATCCATGACAAAGCTCCTTCTTCTGCGGTCAGCGCATGGCGGCGCATGCCGGTAAACAATCCCCGGCCCATGCCGATGCCGTTGCACTGCCGCAATTCGTCGGGCATCACGCTGACCGGCCGCGCGGCCCATTCGGCCTCGTCGATCAACACCTTTAATTCGCCCGTCAGCGCATCGACGCGGATCACGTCGCCGTCCACCACCTTCGCCAGCGGGCCGCCGGCCGCAGCCTCCGGCGACACATGAATGGCGGCCGGCACCTTGCCAGAGGCGCCGCTCATGCGGCCATCGGTCACCAGCGCCACCATGAACCCCTTGCCCTGCAGCACCGCCAGCGGCGGCGTGAGCTTGTGCAGCTCGGGCATGCCGTTGGCCTGCGGACCCTGCCAGCGCACCACGCAGACCACATCGCGCGCCAGTTCGCCGGCATTGAAGGCCAGCTGCAAAGCCTCCTGCGAATCAAACACCCGGGCCGGCGCTTCGATCACATGCCGGTCTGCGGGCACGGCCGAGACCTTGATCACACTGCGGCCCAGGTTGCCCGTCAGCAGCTTGAGACCGCCGGTGGCACTGAACGGCCGGCCGGCGGGCCGCACGATCGATTCGTCCTTCGAATCGCCCACCTCATGCCAGGTCAGCGCTGCGCCGTCCAGCGCGGGCACGCGGGCGTATTCTCGGATGCCGCCTTCGCGCACCGTCAGCACATCCTCATGCATGAAACCGGCGTCGAGCAATTCGCGAATCACCAGCCCGGGACCGCCTGCGGCCTGGAACTGGTTCACGTCGGCGCTGCCATTGGGATAGACATGCGTCAGCAGCGGCACGACATCGGACAGCGCCGAAAAATCATTCCAGTCAATCACGATGCCGGCCGATTGCGCCACCGCCACCCAGTGGATCAGGTGGTTGGTCGAGCCGCCCGTGGCCAGCAGCGCCACCATGGCGTTGACAATCGCGCGTTCATCGACGACATGGCCGATGGGCGCAAAGCGTTTTGACTTGGTGATGCCCAGCACGGTGCGCGCGGCCTCGCGCGTGAGTTCGTCGCGCAGCATGTCGCCCGGCTGGATAAAGGCGGTGCCCGGCACATGCAGGCCCATGGCTTCCATCAGCATCTGGTTGCTGTTGGCCGTGCCGTAGAAAGTGCAGGTGCCGGGGCTGTGATAGGACTTGAGTTCGCCTTCGAGCAGCGCGTCACGCCCGACCAGGCCCTGCGCGGCCTGTTCGCGAATCCGGGCTTTTTCCTTGTTCGGCAGGCCCGAGGGCATGGGGCCGGCCGGAACAAACACCATCGGCAAATGCCCGAACTGCAGCGCACCGATCAAGAGGCCCGGAACGATCTTGTCGCACACGCCGAGCATCAGCGCGGCATCGAACATGTCGTGCGACAGCGCGACTGCCGTGCCCATGGCGATCACGTCGCGGCTGAACAGGCTCAGCTCCATGCCGCTGGTGCCCTGCGTCACGCCGTCGCACATGGCCGGCACGCCGCCTGCCACCTGCGCCGTGGCGCCGTGCTTGCGCGCTTCGTCCTTGATCAGCGCCGGGTAGCCTTGTAGCGGCGTGTGTGCCGACAGCATGTCGTTATAAGACGTGACGATGCCAATGTTGGGCCTGCGCTCGGTCACGACCTTGAAGCGGTCGTCCAGCGGCATGCCCGCCACCGCATGCGCAATATTGGCGCAACCCATGCGGTCCATGCTGGGCTTGCGGTTACTGTCGGCCTGCAACTGCGCCAGATAGGCGATGCGCGTTGGCCGGCTGCGCTCGGCAATGCGGGCGGTGATGTCTGAAACTGCTGAATGAAGCGCCATGGTGCAACCTTTAAATCAAGTCATCCCAAGAATGGGTATGTAACTTTATTACATCGGATATGGTAACCAGGATGGCGGCACCTTTCACCCCGAATGGTTACTTTCTGGTTACCAAACAAAACCCAAAAAGGCATAAAAAAATCCGCAGGGCGCGCGGCGCTGCGGATTTTTATTACCAAGCCAGCCCCGAGGCCGGCATGGCGGTAATTATTGAAGGCGGATTTCGACGCGGCGCGCTTCGGCATCAGGGCCACTGCCGCTAATCTGCTCGGGCTTTTTGAGTTCGATCTGGCCTTCTGCCACACCGGCGGCCATCAGCGCATCACGCACCGCCAGAGCGCGCTGCTTGGCCAGCTCGGCATTTTGCACCGCATTGCCGGTCGCATCGTGGAAACCCGAAATCACCAGCTTGCGGCCTGCCTGCGCACCCTTGACCACATCGGTCAGGGCTTCGCCGGCACCGGCGGCCAGGTCGGCCTTGCCGGAAGCAAAGTAAAACTGGACGACGCCCTGCTCGACCTTGACGCTGGCGGCATCCGAAGCGGCCTGGGCCAGGCTTCCAGGCGCTGGCGCAGCCTGTCCGCTCACCAGGGCTGCAGGCGCGGCAGCCGTTCCGGCTTTGGCAAAAGACCTGACTTTATGAACCCCAAAGAAAAGAGACGAGGCAACGACAATTGCCACCAGGCCAAAAACAAGAAACAGGGCCACGCGTTGCTGGCTGTCATCATCCTGAGAAAACATCACTGACTCCCTTTATAAAAAATTGGCCATATTGTAAAGTGCGGCTGTGCAAACTCTAGCCAGGCCGCCCCTCGAATCCGCTTACAGCCGCGATCCGGCCGCCATGCTCGAGACGGCCCTGCATGAATGGGGCGGCCAGTCTGACCTGTGGGTGTTTGGCTATGCATCGCTGATCTGGAAGCCCGGGTTCGAATTTGCAGAAGAACGTTTTGCCACCCTTCATGGCTACCACCGCGCCCTGAAAATGTGGAGCCGTGTGAACCGCGGCACGCCTGCACTGCCGGGCCTTGTTTTTGGCCTGCTGGCCGGAGGCAGCTGCAAAGGCGTGGCATTTCGCCTGCCGCAGAATCGCGTGGCCGCCACGCCTGCCCGCCCTGTGGGAAAGGGAAATGCCCAATGCGGTCTATGACCCGAAATAGCTGCGCTGCCGCACCGCGCAGGGCGATGTCAGGGCGCTGGCCTTTACCCTGTCCAAACGCAGCCCCAGCCACGCCGGCGTGCTCAGCGAGGACCACTACCGGCAGATATTCTCAAGCGCCAGCGGGCGCTACGGCAGCACGCGCGACTATGCCCAGCTGACCTACGACAAACTGCGTGCGCTGGGGATCAACGATGAAGCGCTCGGCAAATTGCTGCAACAGCTCCGCTGAGGGACTGGCGCAATCCCTATACTTCTGGCATGTCACAGCACCCTATTTCCATCGCCGACCTTCGCAAGAGCTACGAGCGCGCCGAGCTCAGTGAAGACGCTTCCCATGCCGACCCGCTAAAGCAGTTTGAGCAGTGGCTCCATGAAGCCATCTCGGCGCAAATACCCGAACCCAATGCCATGACCGTGGCCACCGTGGCCAGCAACCTGCGCCCATCCACCCGTATCGTGCTGATCAAGGGTTTTGATGCGCAAGGCATCGTCTGGTACACCAATTACGCCAGCCGCAAGGGTCTGGAACTGGCCGGCAATCCGTATGCGGCGCTGCAGTTTCACTGGGTCGAGCTGGAGCGCGTGGTGCGCATCGAAGGCGTGATCGAAAAAGTATCGGATGAAGAAAGCGATGCCTACTTCCACAGCCGGCCGCTCGATTCGCGCATCGGCGCCTGGGCCAGCCCGCAAAGCGAAGTGATTTCCGGCCGCGGCATGCTGGTGGCCAATGCGGCCAGATACGGCGCGAAGTTCATGCTGAATCCGCCGCGTCCACCGCACTGGGGCGGCTACCGGCTCAAGCCCGACAACTGGCAGTTCTGGCAAGGCCGCAAAAGCCGCCTGCATGACCGCCTGCGCTACACGCTGCAGGACGATGCCAGCTGGCTGCGCGAGCGGCTGGCGCCTTGAATCGCAAATCCGCCCAGCCGTTCAATGGCCTGGTGCTGCACGGCAGCAAGCTGTTCAGCGCTGACCTGGCCGGGCGCAATCTCGGCCAGCGGCACCAGCACAAAGGCCCGTTGCCCCATGCGCGGATGCGGCACCGTCAGCCGAGTGGACTCAATGCAGGCGCTGCCATACAGCAACAGGTCCAGGTCCAGCGTGCGCGGGGCATTGCGGTAAGGCCTTTCGCGCCCGGCCTGCAACTCCAGCTGCTGCAGCTGATCGAGCAGGGCGGGCGCACTCAAACCGGTTTGCAGCGCCACGACGGCATTGAAATAATCGCGACCCGGTGCGGGCGCTTCGCTGCCTGAATCGGTATCGAGCGGCGCGGTTTTGTAGAGACTGGAAGCCTGGCACAGCTGCGTGAGCGGCAAACAGTCCAGCGCCTGGACGGCCTGCTGCAGCGCTGCCAGCGCATCGCCCAGATTGGCGCCCAGCGCGACATAAGCCCTCACCGTGTCACGCATGCAGCAGTTCCCGCTCAGCGACCGGAAGCCGACGAAGGCGCAGAAGCAGGAGACTGCAATGCGTCGCTGCCGCCTTCAGTGGCCCCCGGCGAATTGGCGCCGCCCGTTGGCTTGCGGCGGCGGCGGCGCTTCTTGGCCGGTGCCGCCTCGCCCTCCTCTGCGGAAAATACCGCTGCCTCGGCAACGGCAGGGCTGGTGCCACCCTGGTCGGAATTTTCTGCCTCAACCCGCTTCACCCGGACACGCGGCTTCTGCGGCTTTTTCAGCTGCGACTCGCGCACCGCCTCAATCATCTCGTGACGCTCGTCGTCGTAAGCGGTGCTGAATTTCTCCCACCATTCGCCCAGCGCCGGATCAATCTCGCCGATCTTTCCGCGCAGGCGCAAAAAGTCAAAACCGGCACGAAAGCGCGGCTGCTCCAGCAGCGAGTAAGGCGCATTGCCGACGCGCTTTTCAAAGCGCGGCTGCATGGTCCAGATTTCGCGCATGTCGATGCCCAGCTTGCCGCGTCCCGAGACATCGCCAATCCTGGCGTTGAAAGCCTCGTCAATCGAATCCTGCAGCGCCGGCATGGCGGCCTCGCCGCGCTTGAGGCGACTATCCCAGCCGAGGCGCACGTCGTACCAGAGCACGCACGACAGCAAAAAGCTGGGCGCGACCGGCTTGCCTTCACCGACCCGGCGGTCGGTGTCCTGCAGGGCCAGCTTCAGGAAGGGGTCATCGGCCATTTCGACCACCACGTCGAGCAGCGGGTAAATGCCGGTGCCCAGGCCCAGTTCCTTGAGCTGCGCGATGCTGGCCAGTGAATGGCCGGTCTGCAACAATTTCAGCATTTCGTCAAACAGCCGGGACTGCGGCACATCGGCCAGCAGGCCGCGCATTTCGCGCAGTGGCGCTGAGGTTTTTTCTTCAAACTTGAAACCCAGCGCATTGAGCTTGGCGCCAAAACGCACGGCGCGAATAATGCGGACCGGGTCTTCACGGTAGCGCAGCGCCGGGTCGCCGATCATGCGGACGATTTTTTTCTTCGCATCGCCGATACCGTTGTGGTAATCGACCACTACTTCAGTTTCAGGGTCGTAATACATCGCATTGATGGTGAAGTCGCGCCGGGCGGCGTCTTCTTCCATCGGCCCCCAGACGTTGTCGCGCAGTACCCGGCCGGAGCTATGGACGACATGCTTCATGCCGGCGAGTTCGCTCTTGCTGGTGCGCTCATTGCCGCCGACCTGCTCGGCCTGGCTGCTGTGCAGGTGCGCCCGGAAGGTCGAGACCTCGATCACCTCATGCTCGCGTCCCCGGCCATAGATGACGTGGACGATGCGAAAGCGCCGGCCAATGATGAAGGCCCGGCGGAACAAAGCCTTGACCTGTTCGGGCGTGGCATCGGTGGCGACGTCAAAGTCCTTGGGCCGCAGGCCGACCAGCAGGTCGCGCACCGCGCCGCCGACGATATAAGCCTGAAAACCCGCCTGCTTGAGAACATGCACCACATCCATGGCGCGCTCATCGACCAGCTTGACGTTGATGCCATGGTCCTTGAATTCAATGTCGTGGCGCTTGCCGAAGGGGGACTTTTTGATCCGCTTCGAGGCGGATTCTGTGCTGCCCGTTTTTCCAAACAGCTTGTCGATGAATTTTTTAATCATGAAATTTAAATTTTTGAGGGAAAGAGCGCAGCCGCATCGCAGCCAGCGCTGTCCCTGTCCGAGCCCAGCCGGGACAAGCTGAAGTGAGCCAGCAGCCACCTCAGTCCCCGACGCTTAGGATGCGGTCAACAACAACTTTCCTGCGTCATACCCGCGTAGGCGGGTATCCAGACTCGTCTGAACGTTCAAACCGTGTTGCTGGATTCCCGCCTACGCGGGAATGACGAACGGGCAGTTATGACTTTCCACATCCTTAAAACAGGTCAAGTATGCGCCATCCGCGCTCGGCGGCCAGCGCCCGCAGACGCGGGTCCGGGTTGGTGGCAACGGGATAAGTGGCCTTCTCCAGCAGCGCCAGATCATTCATTGAATCGGTATAGAACGTGGTCTGCACATCGTCCCAGCCCAGGCTGCGGGCATCCAGCCATTGTTCCATGCGCGTCACCTTGCCTTCCCTGGCCGACGGCGTGCCCCTGATTTCGCCGGTCAGGTTGCCGTGCGCGTCACGCTCCAGTTCCACCGCAATCAGCTCCGACACGCCAAAGGCGTCGGCAATCGGACGTGTCACGAACTCGTTGGTGGCCGTGACGATGACCAGCTCGTCGCCGGCTGCGCGGTGCTGCCCGACCAGTTCCAGCGCCTGGTTTTTGATGGCTTTTTGCACGATCTCGCTCATGAACCGGGCGTGAGCGGCTATCGAATTGATAGTTCCCTGCTCGCGGATGGCCTGCGTGGCAAAACGCACATAGTCGTGAATATCGAGCGTGCCGGCCCGGTACTGCTCAAAGAACTCGGCATTGCGGCGCTTGAACTCCGTCGCGTCGCACCAGCCCAGCGCAATCGTGAATTCACCCCATTCGTAGTCCGAGTCAATCGGGATCAGGGTGTGGTCCAGATCAAAAAGCGCCAATTTAAGACGTGTCCCCACGCTTTTCACTTCGTGGAATGCGCTGCCCCCCGAGGGGGCTGTGCTTGCTTGGGGCGGCCCGGCGCGGCGCACTTCGCGCCCCTTATCTTCGTCAGCATTCACCTGCAGCATCATTCAGTCTCCAGCATGGTTTTGATCAGCGGAATCGTGATGACCCGCTGGGTTTGCAGCGCATAGCTGTCCAGTTTATCGAGCAGCTGCATCAGGCTGCCGAGATCGCGCGAAAACCTTGTCAGCATGTAATCGCTCACCTCATCACTGAGGAAGAAGCCCCGCGCGTCGGCTTCCCGCTTCACCACGGCGCGCCGCTCGTCATCGCTCAAGGCATGCAGCGCAAACACATGGCCCCAACCCAGGCGGGTTCGCAAGTCTTCGCGCAGGGGCAGATCCGCTGGCGGCACATTGCCGGCGGCCACCACCCAGCGCGGCTGGCCGTCGTCCGGACTCAGCGCATTGACAAACCATTTGAAGGCGGCCCGCTGCTGCACCGGCGTGTACAGATGGCAGTCGTCCATGATCACGGCGGACCAGGCGTCATTGAACTCGGGCGGCGCCAGCATGGATGCATCCATCCAGCCGCTGGAAGCGCCCTGCCCGCGCAAGGCTTCGCTGACGGCCTTGAGCAGATGGGTCTTGCCGCTGGCCTCGTCGCCCCAGAGATAGGTCGGCACCGGCGAATGCGAGGGACTGTCTGCCCACAGCGCCAGTTGCCTGACCGCCGCTTCATTGGGCCCGATGAAGAAATTGGCGAACGTGGGGTCGGACGCCAGCCCGATGTCCAGTGCGAGTTGTTTCATGGAGGCCATTGCGTTACTCATCCCGGCAACCGCTTGCCGGGCAGGTCACTGGCGCCAGCCGTATCCGCATGGCCAGCCGGCACCAGCTTGCGGTGCGTCGTTGTGGGGTGAAAGTAAATTGCATGAAGCCTTGAAATAAGCGTGCCGGAGAAAGCCGGCCGAAGCCACAGGTGTAGCCTTTAGAATCTCAGGCTGGATTCTATCGGGCTTGCCGGCCTGCTCCAGACGGCAGCCCCGCCCACCCAAGCGTCAACCTGACGCACCCCAACGCATTAAAGCCTGACACCATGACCACCTCTCCCCTTTCCTACAAAGACGCCGGCGTTGACATCGACGCGGGCGACGCCCTGGTTGAACGCATCAAGCCGCTGGCCAAAAAAACCATGCGCGAAGGCGTGCTGGCCGGCATCGGCGGCTTTGGCGCGCTGTTCGAGGTGCCCAAGCGCTACAAGGAACCGGTGCTGGTCAGCGGCACCGACGGCGTCGGCACCAAGCTCAAGCTGGCTTTTGAATGGAACATGCACGACACCGTCGGCATCGACCTGGTCGCCATGAGCGTCAACGACGTGCTGGTGCAAGGCGCCGAGCCACTGTTTTTCCTCGACTATTTCGCCTGCGGCAAGCTCGACGTGGACACGGCGGCTGCCGTGGTCGGCGGCATTGCCAAGGGCTGCGAGCTCAGCGGCTGCGCGCTGATCGGCGGCGAAACCGCCGAGATGCCCGGCATGTACCCGTCCGGCGAATACGACCTGGCCGGTTTTGCCGTCGGCGCGGTCGAAAAGTCCAAGATCCTGACCGGCAAGGACGTGGCACCGGGCGACGTGGTGCTGGGCCTGGCCAGCAGCGGCGTGCATTCCAACGGTTTCAGCCTGGTGCGCAAATGCATCGAGCGCGCCGGCAGCGATCTGCCCGCAACGCTGGACGGCAAGCCGTTCAAAGAGGCCCTGATGGAGCCGACCCGCCTCTACGTCAAGAACGTGCTGGCGGCGCTGGCCGCGCATCCCCCTTCGTCAGGCTCAGGACAGGGCATCAAGGCGCTGGCCCACATCACCGGCGGCGGCCTGCTGGAAAACATTCCGCGCGTGCTGCCCGAAGGCACGGCCGCGCATCTGGTCAAAGGCAGCTGGCCGCAGACCGAACTGTTTGCCTGGCTGCAAAAAACCGCCGGCATCGACGACATCGAGATGAACCGCACCTTCAACAACGGCATCGGCATGGTCGTCGTCATTGACGCCGCCAGCGCTGCCGCGTGCGCGGCCACGCTGCGCGAGGCGGGCGAGACGGTTTATGAGATTGGCGTGATTGCGGCGCGCGGTGAGGGTGCCAGCGTTACGGTAGTCTGAAAACTCTCAGGCCGATGCTTGTGACGGCAGTGCAAATTCATTCTCCGGGGCCGGGGAATGGAAATGTTGCAATGCAAGACCTGACCCTGTGCTTCGCTTTGCGCGTTCAGCCCGGGATGCGCTGGCGCACCTTAGGCTCTGACAGTATTTCCGAAACCAGAATTTGGCGGCCAAGTCGTTGCAGCAATTCTCGCCTGAACCCCATAACGCGCTGACTCATGGGGTCAGGTCTTGCATTGCAACATTAGCCGCTACAGCACCAACGCATGTCCCGACCCTTGCGAGTTGAATTCCCCGGAGCTCTGTACCACGTTACCGCGCGTGGCGAGAGGCGATCTATCTGGACGATGCTGACCGCCAGCAGTGGCTCACCCTCTTCGGCCAGTTCTGCCAGTTCTGCCAGCGCTTCAACTGGCTATGCCACGCCTGCTGCCTCATGGACAATCACTTCCACATCGCCCTTGGAAACCATCGAAGGCCATTTGAGCGCCGGCATGCGCCAGGCGTGTACACATAAGCGCGCTCATGGCCGCGCCGGGCATGTGTTCCAGGGCGCTTCAAAGCTGTCATCGTGCAGCGCGAGTCCTAGCGGCTGGCGCTGGCGCGCTATGTCGTCCTCAACCCGGTGCGCGCCGGCTTTTTTGCCTGGACCCAACAGGGCTTAAAGCGTCGGAGGTCACGCTTTGTCTTTCCCCTCCTGCTCAATGCCGTGCAGCCATTCGCGCCAGATCGCCACCAGCAAGGCCATCAGCACCGGCCCCACAAACAGCCCCACCAGCCCCATGGTCTTGACGCCGCCCACCAGGCCAAAAAAAGTCGGTAAAAACGGCAGCTTGACCGGTCCGCCGACCAGGCGCGGACGCAGCGTCTTGTCCACGATGAACAGCTCGACCGAGCCCCAGATGAACAGGCCCAGCCCCGCCATCGAATGGCCGGAGCCCACCAGATAGAGCGACACCAGGGTGAAAGACAGCGGCGCGCCGCCCGGAATCAGGGCCATGAAGGCCGTGATTGCACCCAGCAGCACCGGCGACGGCACCCCGGCAATCCAGTACGCCACGCCCAGCACCACGCCCTCACCCAGCGCAATCAGGCCCATGCCGGTGACCGTCGCGCTCACCGTGGCGGGCACCACGCGTGAAAACCGCTGCCAGCGCTGCGGCAGGATGCGCTCGCCCACCACATCAAGCTGCTCCGCGATGCGCACGCCATCCTTGTAGATGAAGAACAGCGTGATCAGCATGAAGAGCACCGTCAGCAGCAGACTGAACACATTGCCGGTCGCGGTGAGCAGCGTGCGGTAAATATTGCCCAGGTGCTGTCCGCTGAAAATCTGTATCCACTCGCCCAGCGCATGCGGCTCAGCCAGATTCGCACGCCAGTAAATCGCCAGGCGCTCGCCCACCAGGGGCAAGGCCTCGATCCAGCGCGGCACCGGTGCGCCACTGCGATTGGCTTCCTGCAGCCAGGCCATCAGGCTACTGGCTTCGCGCAAGGCATAAGGCAAGGTCAGCAGCAGCGGGACCACCAGCACGGTGGCCACCAGTATCAGTGCCAGGCTGGCCGCCAGCGTGGTGTTGCCATGGCAGCGTGTCACCACCCGTCGATACAAGGGCCAGCTCGCAAAACCGATGATGAGAGCGGCCAGGACCGGAACCAGAAATCCGATGAAAAAATACGCACCCGCAGCGATGATGAAAAGCAGCAGTGTGCGGGTAATAAAGGGAGCTTGGAAAACAGGGCGCATGGGGAAATTTTGACACGCGCCCAAACTACGCCCGTTTGAAGGCGCCTGCCCGCCATCAGACCGCGCACAGACTCAGTGCCGGCCCTGCCGCAACTGGGTCACACGCTCGGCGATGGCGTCAATGTCCAGCGCATCGTCAGCGTGCGCCAGGTAGGTTTCCAGATCCGCGACGGCATACGCCACGTCGCCCTGCGCCGCCCAGGCCAGCCCGCGCTCGCGGTATTCGGTCCAGGCATCGGGCTGCAGCACGATCAGGCGGTCCTGCACCGCAATCAGGCGCGGCCAGTCTTCCTGGGTTTTATGGATTTCCTGCAGGTTGCGCAGCATGCGGCTGATGATGTCGCGCGGCGGCGCCGACTGCAGGTACAACCCCATCGGCACGTCGAACTCCTCGCCGATGCTGCTGTGCTGGCGGAAAGGCTCCAGCCGCTCGGCCAGTTCCTCGCGGCTCAATGACTGGCCATTGAAGGGGTCAATCACCACCTGTCCCTTGGGCAGGTTGACCTTGACCATGAAATGCCCCGGAAAAGCCACGCCCCGCGCATTCAGGCCCAGGCCCACCGCCAGCTCCAGCCACAGCACGGCCAGCGTGATCGGAATACCGCGGCGTGTGCGCATCACGGTGTTCAGGTAACTGTTGTCGGGATCGTAATAGTCATTGATGTTGCCGCCAAAGCCCAGGTCCCGAAAGAAGAACTGGTTCAGTGCGCGAAGGCGCTGCAACTCAGGGGCATCGCCGGGCAGGCGGCGCTTGAGACGGGCCAGCAGCTGATCGACATCGCCCAGAACCTGCTCGACGTCAAGGTCGGGGTATTCGTCCTGAGCCAGGCTGATGGCCGCTTCCAGCAAGGGGAAATGCGCATCGCTTTGCACCAGACTCGAAAAATATTGCAGCGGAGACGGTACGGCCAGATTTAATTGCATGACGCTACTTTCTCACAATCTGGCGCTCGATGTGAATCAGGGAATACATGGAGACTTGCGCTTGATCAAGCGGGTGTAAATCGGCCCCCGGGATCAGCGCCGCAACAACTGGCGCAGCTTCAGCCCGCCTGCCCACAGCACTGCAAAATAAATAGCAGCCGATACGCACAGCACAAGCGCCAGAAGACCGATTCTCTGAAAATAAAAATGCTTGAGGCCGATCCAGCTGACGGCATCGGCGGCCCAGAGCAAAAACACCGCCAGCAGCGCACTGGCTGCCAAGACCTGCAGCCCAAACAGAACCCAGCCAGGTGCCGGCGTGTAACTGCCGCGCTTGATCAGGCCGATCAAGAGGCACGATGCATTGATGAGTGCGCCAATTCCGATGGCCAGCGCCAGTCCGGCGTGCTGAAAATACGGCACCAGCACCAGATTGAGCAACTGGGTGATCACCAGCACCACCACGGCAATCTTCACCGGTGTCCGGATGTCCTGGCTGGCATAAAAACCCGGCGCCAGTACCTTGATGGCAACCAGGCCCAGCAGCCCGGCCCCATAGCCCATCAGCGCGGTGGTGGTCTGCTGCACGTCACGGTCCGAAAAAGCGCCATAGTGATAGAGCGTCGCGACCAGCGGCTGGGAAAACGTCAGCAGCGCCACGGCGCAGGGCACGGCCAGCAGCACGACGATGCGCAGGCCCCAGTCCAGCATGGCCGAGTACCGGGCGGCATCGCCCGCGCCCCTGGCGGCTGCCAGTTGCGGCGTCAGCACCACCCCGATGGCCACGCCCAGCATGGCGGTCGGGAACTCCATCAGGCGGTCGGCGTAAGTGAGCCAGCTGACGCTGCCGGGCGCCAGATGGGAAGCTATCTGGGTGTTGATGAGCAGGGAAATCTGCGCGACGCTGACGCCCAGCAAGGCCGGCACCATCAGTTTTGCAATGTTTTTGCTGCCTGGCTCGGCCCATGCAGCCCGCAGCGCTGACAGGCTGAAGCCGACTTTGGGCAGCAGGCCAAGCCGCAGCAGTGCCGGCGCCTGCACGCCGAGCTGCAGCACGCCGCCCAGCATCACGCCCACGCCCAGTGCATAGACCGGCTCGATCCCCAGCGTCTTGAACCAGGGCGCGCCCAGCCAGGCCGCACCGATCATGGCCAGGTTGAGCAGCACCGGCGTGGCCGCCGGCACGGCAAAACGCCGCCAGGTATTGAGCACGCCGGACGACAGCGCCACCAGCGACATGAAGGCAATATACGGAAACATCCAGCGCGTCATGAACACGGCCGCCGCATAGCCGCGCGGCTCCTGCTGCAGGCCGCTGGCCATGGCCCAGACCAGCAGCGGAGCGGCCGCCACGCCGATCACGCAGGTCAGCAGCAAAATCCAGGTCAGCAGCGTGGCCACCCGGTCAATCAGCAGCTTGGTGGCAGCTTCGCCGTGCTGCGCCTTGTTGGCAGCCAGCACCGGGACAAAGGCCTGGCTGAAGGCGCCCTCGGCAAACAGGCGGCGAAACAGGTTGGGAATTCTGAAGGCCACATTGAAGGCATCGGTCATGGCGCTGGCGCCAAAAGACGAAGCAATCAGCAACTCCCGCACCAGGCCGGAGACGCGGGAAAGCAATGTGAACAGGGAAACGGTGGAGGCGGATTTGAAAAGTGACACGGCAGGAGTTTATGCGCTGGGCGTTGAGCACCCGGCCGGCAAAGTTGAAGCGGCGAATGAGTTGCACGCAATCGGACAACCTTGACAATCATCGCTGTCGTATAATCGCGGGCTTTGCTGCATCATCCACAGACTCCTCCCAGGATTAAAGGAAACTCATTATGGCAACCGCCAAACCCAAGAAAAAGAACCCCCGCCTCGCCTCCGGCCGCAAACGCGTCCGCCAGGACGTCAAACTCAACGCTGCGAACACCTCGCTGCGTTCCAAATACCGCACCGCTGTTAAAAACGTCGAAAAAGCCGTAGCAAGTGGCGACAAAGACAAAGCCCGCGACCTGTTCGCCAAGGCTCAAAGCATTGTGGACACGATTTCCGACAAGGGCATCTTCCACAAGAACAAGGCAGCGCGTGACAAGAGCCGCCTGTCTGCCAAGGTGAAAGCCCTGGCCCTTCAAGCCGTCCCAGCACCAGTCGCCGCCTGATTCACTCAGGCAAATCGCCCGGACTGACTTCTTTTTAAAGAGCCAGTCTGCCGTTTTGTAGGGTGCGCTGCAGCAAAATTAAAAAACCGCCAGAGCTTAGGGTCTGGCGGTTTTTTTACGTCTGTGCAAAAGATTGGCCGAAAAAAGGCTCAGCGCTTGGGCGGGTCCGGCAGCAGACAAGCCTCAGCCATCTGCAAATTGTTGTCCTTGGCAAAATTGATCGCGAAATCCCAGGCCATGGCTTCGAAATCGCGCAGTTCGGCATTGACCACGACGCATTTGACGCCGTTGACGACCGTGGGGACACACCAGGGTGAATAGGTCAGGTGACTGCC
>JBDSZF010000026.1:0-4118 GCA_039925285.1 Polaromonas sp. | reverse complement strand
TATTAAAACAATAGCCGGTTTGAAGCGGAAAAACGGTTGTTGAAGTGTCATGCAAAGAGTAGGGGTGAGCCTGGCGATCAGGCGCCCTGATTCTAAGCAGGCCAGCGCAGGCGGCGCAGTTGCTGCTTCAGAAGACCGAGCTGCCGGGCTTGACTCCTGGGCGCGGCCGATGTCGCGGCATAGCGCTGCATTTCCAGCTGCATCAGCCAGTCGTGAAGCGCTTGCCCCCGGGCGCCGTATCGTTGCCGCACCTGCAAGGCCAGCTGGCGCGGCGAGGTGGCCGGCGTGCTTTCAATGCCGGCCCGGGCGAGCCGCTTGCGCGCCCGGCCCAACAGGCGCAGCCAGGGGTCGTGCCGGGCGCGCTCCCACAGTGCCCAGCCGCCGCCCGCCGCGCTGGCCAGGACGATGGCGCCGATCAGCAGCAGGGTCAGGTCTTGCCAGCCTGGGGACTCAAAACCGATGTTTTTCAGCAGATCGAGCTGCTTGCCCTGGGTGTAGTTGAGCACCCACTGGGACCAGGTGTTGTTGATGGTTTCCCACATGGCCTGCAACTGGGCGGACAGGGCTGGGCTGAACTGGCCGAAGGCCTGGCCCATCACGCCTTGCGGCGCCGCCAGCCGCTGAAAAGCGCCGGTGCGCCCCGGCGCCACGGCCGAGGTCGGATCGACCCGCACCCAGCCTCGCCCGGCCTGCCAGACTTCGGCCCAGGCATGGGCATCGCTTTGCCGCACCGTCCAGAAGCCATCGACCGGGTTGCGTTCGCCGCCCTGATAGCCGGTGACGATGCGCGCCGGTATGTCGAGCGCCCGCATCAGCACCACAAAGCTCGAAGCAATGTGTTCGCAAAAACCTGCCTTGCGGTCAAACCAGAACTCGTCGGCCGTATGCCCGCCATAGACGCCGGGCTCCAGTGTGTAGCGGTAGCCGCCGTTGCGCAGCCGCTCCAGCGCCACCTGCACCAGGGCCGCCGCAGTGGCCCGGGCATGGCGCGGGTCGCGCCGGATGTCGGCGGCCAGCGCCAGCGTGCGCGGGTTGAAACCCGGCGGCAGGTCAATGAACTCCTGCAGCCCGAGAACGGGCTGCAAGGGCCCGTGTCTGAACTGCGGATAACTGCTGGCCTGGTAGCGGACCCGATCGGTCACGGGCCGGCTGGTCAGCCATTGCAGGTCGGCCTGCATGATGCTGCGGTAACCTGGCAGCTCGGGGCTTTGTGCGGCCGCTTCGAGCGCGAAAAGCCAGGGCTGGTTCGTCGGCTCCAGCGTGACTTCGTACTGCAAGGGCTGGCCTGTCACCTGCAGCTTGGCCGGCAATGCGTAGCGGGACGGCAGGCTGGCGCGCAGGGGCCGCCACTGGCGGCCATTGAAGCTCGACAGCACGGGGCCGCGAAAATACAGATCGCGCTGCGGCGGCGCTTCACCCTCGAACTTGATGCGCATGACCACGCTGTCGTCCAGCGCGAGCTTCGCAATCGTGCCGACTTCCATGCTGGCGCTCAGGCCGCTGCGGCCGCTCATGGCATCGCCGGGAATACCCCATAGCGGGGCCAGCCGCGGAAACAGTACAAACAGCACCAGCATGATGGGCGCGCCCAGCAGGGTCATCGAGCCGGCAGTTTTGGCGGCCTGCGTCAGCGGTGGCTTGCCGGCCGGCATATGGGCGTTGACCAGTGCGGTCAGCAGGCCCAGCAGCCCGATCACCATGCTGAAGGCCGTCAGCAGCGACTGCGAATAGAAGAAATTGCTCAGCATGCAGAAAAAACCGAGAAAGAAAACCACGAAGGCATCGCGCCGGGCCCGCAGTTCCAGCGTCTTGAGCGTGAGCAGCACCACCAGCAGCGTGACCCCGGCGTCGCGCCCCAGCAGAGTGTGGTGCGTTGCATAGGTCGCCGCGATGGTCAGCGCCAGCAGCAGAACCAGCCAGAGCCTGGCGGGCAGGGGACGCGCGTTGAGCGCCAGCCAGCCGCGCCACAGCAGCATCGCACCCGCACCCAGGCTGCACCACAGCGGCAGCTGGGCCGCCTGCGGCAACAGCACCCAGGCAATCACGACGAGCAGAAACAGCGTGTCGCGGTCCTCGCGCGGCAGCGTTCGCAGCGTGGTCCATGAAGGCATCAGCATGTCGCCAGCGCCTCCAGGCAACGGCGTTTGTGCGCTTCACCGCTGGCCGGCTGGATCTCGAGTGAGGGCAATCGCAGGCCATAGTCCAGCCCCAGCCTGTCTGCCTGCAGCACCCAGGCGCACAAGCGCGAGAGCTTGTGCTCCATCTCCAGCGGGCCGGCCTGCCGGATGTCGAGCCAGAGTTCCTGGCGCTGCGTCTGCTGGCTGTCGCGCACCACCAGTCCATGACCCTGGTCATCGGCTTTTGCCGCTTTTTTCCAGAGCACGTTTTTCAGCGGGTCGCCGCGCCGGTAAGCGCGCACGCCGTCAAACTCGCCGCTGCCTTGCGCGCGTGCGGCGGCGCCTGCGCCCGGGGTGCGTGGCTCGCCGGGCGGCAGCGGCGGTGGGTTCAACTCGGGCGCCGGATAGACCATGACCTGGGCGGCGGGCCGCCAGACCGTCCAGACCCGGAAGGTGCCCAGCGGAAAGCGGGTTTCTGCGGTCAGCGTCGGCAAGCGGTGCAGGCCGCGCCGGATGGGCGTGAACGCCACCTGCACCACGCTGCTGCCTTGCGCCGGCACATCGGTCCAGGCCCAGTGCCGTTCGCTGCCTTTTTTCGCGTCCACTTCCCGTGGGTTGAGCACGCTCAGACCGATGCCGTGGCGCACGGAGCGCCGCGCATTCGTGAGCTTGATGTCAAAAGCAGTGCTGGCGCCCGCGTAGTTGGCGTGAGGCGCTATCAAATTCATGGCCAGCCCGCGCAGTGTGCCGTGGCAGACATGCATGCCGACCAGCGTCGTGCCTGCCAGTAAAAACGTCAGCAGGTAGCCCAGGTTGAGCTGGTAATTGATCGAGGCGACCAGCAGCACCAGCAGCGTCAGGCCCAGCATCAGCCCGGGGCGCGTGGGCAGGATGTAGACGTTGTGCTGGGTCAGCATGATGTTGTCGGCGTAAGGCAGGCGCGCTTCAAACCAGTGTTGAAAGCGTGTCCGAAAGAACGCTATCGGATGGGGGAAAAAGGCGAACGCGGCCATGTCAAAAGCAGCCGTCCGGCTCAGGGCAGCGGCACGGCGTCCAGCAGGGCGCGCACCTGCCCGAGCGCGCCCCGGCCCGCATCGCTGACCGGAACCAGGCGGTGCGCGGCGGTCTGCGGCAGGATGGCGGCAATGTCATCGGGCGCGACATAGTCCCGCCCGCTCAGGAAGGCCTGCGCTTTGGCCGCCCGCATGATGGCGATGCCGGCGCGCGGGCTCAGCCCCTGCAAAAACCAGCGGCCCGAGCGGGTCGCGGCCATCAGGTCCTGCAGGTAGTTCAGCAGCGGATCGGCGGCATGCACCTGCTGCACGAGTTGCTGCAGCGCCAGCAATTCATGCGGCGCCAGCATCGCCGGCAGCGCATCGAGCATCTCGCGCCGGTCAACGCCCCTGAGCAGTTCGCGTTCGGCGGCGCGGTCCGGGTAGCCGAGCGAAATCCGCATGTGAAAACGGTCGAGCTGCGACTCGGGCAGGGCATAGGTGCCGAGCTGGTCATGCGGATTTTGCGTGGCGATGACAAAAAACGGCAGCGGCAGCGGTCGCGTCTGGCCTTCGATCGTGACCTGCTTTTCTTCCATGGCTTCGAGCAGCGCGCTCTGGGTCTTGGGGCTGGCGCGGTTGATCTCGTCGGCCAGCAGCACCTGGGCAAACATCGGCCCCGGGTGGAACACAAAGCTTTCTTTCTGGCGTTCGTAGATCGACACGCCCGACAGGTCGCTCGGCATCAGGTCGGCCGTGAATTGCACGCGTGAAAACTGCAGCCCGAACGAGCGCGACAGCGCATGGGCGAGGGTGGTTTTACCGACGCCCGGAACGTCTTCAATCAGCAGATGGCCGCCCGCCAGCAGGCAGGCCACGCAGTCCTGTACCTGCACGGACTTGCCCACAATCACCGTGTTAAGCTGATTCAGGAGTGCTTGAAGTTTTTCTTTGACGTGCATGCCTTGAACCATAACGCAAATTTTTTACAAAATTTACCCATCATGAA
>JBDSZF010000025.1:0-21077 GCA_039925285.1 Polaromonas sp. | reverse complement strand
GGCACCGTCGTCGTGCTGCATGCCTGCTGCCACAACCCGACCGGCTATGACATCACCGCCGCGCAGTGGGATGAAGTGGTTGCCGCCGTCAAGGCCAAAAACCTGGTCGCTTTCCTCGACATGGCCTACCAGGGCTTTGGCTACGGCCTGGCTGAAGACGGCGCCGTGATTGGCAAGTTTGTCGATGCCGGCCTGAGCTTTTTTGTTTCCACCTCGTTTTCCAAGAGCTTCAGCCTGTACGGCGAACGCGTCGGTGCCTTGAGCGTTCTGTGCGAGAGCAAGGAAGAGGCCGACCGCGTGCTGAGCCAGCTCAAGATCGTGATTCGCACCAACTACAGCAATCCGCCCATCCATGGCGGCACGGTGGTGGCCATGGTGCTCAACACGCCAGAGCTGCGGGCCCTGTGGGAAAAGGAACTGGGCGAGATGCGGGTTCGCATCAAGGCCATGCGTCAAAAGCTGGTCGATGGGCTCAAGGCGGCTGGCGTGAAGGAAGACATGAGCTTCATCACCCAGCAAATCGGCATGTTCAGCTATTCGGGCCTGAACAAAGACCAGATGGTGCGTTTGCGCAATGAGTTCGGCGTCTATGGCACCGACACCGGCCGCATGTGCGTAGCGGCGCTGAACAGCAAGAACATCGACTATGTCTGCGCCTCGATTGCCAAGGTGATCTAAAACGCAATCGGCCGTTTCAAAACGGCCAGATGGCCTCAATGCAATGCCAGCCAGTGAAAGCTGACTGGCATTGTGACTTGCGGGCGATCACGACCTGAAGATGCGGTACTTCAGCGCTGGCGGGACAGGCGGGCAATCAGCGTCAGGGCAATCAGGCCGATCACGACAAAGCAGACAAAAGACCAGTTGGCAATCGAGCCGCCCAGAAAAGTCCAGTCCACCGTGCTGCAGTCACCACTGCCCCTGAAGATCATGGGAATCGCGCGCTGCAGCGGAAAGGTTTCAATCATTCCGTAGAAATCACGGCCGCAGGAGGCGATTTCGGGCGGATACCATTGCAGAAAGCTCTGGCGTGCTGCGACAAAAGCTCCAAAGCCCGACAGCAATACCAGCAGGCTGGAGCCGGCGATCCAAATATTCCTGTTGGAACTGATGGCGCTCAGGCCTGAAACGAGGGCGACCAGCACCAGTGCATAGCGCTGCACAATGCACATCGGGCAAGGCTCAAGGCCCACGGCATGCTGCAGGTAGAGGCCAAAAGCCAGCAAGGCCACACAGCCCAAAGCCACCAGCGCCAGCAGGCGGCGGGGCGCGTTCAACAAATCCACGAGCATTAAATTCCTTCACCAACATCCACAAACACGCGGGCTTTGCGTGGTGTCAGCACCAGCGTCTCGCCCTCCTTCAGACCCATGTCCCTGAACTGTTGCGCAGGGATCTGCGCTTCAATCAGGGGGTCGGCCGACTGTTTGTGAGCTTCAAGCGGAATAAGTTCCAGCCGGGCAATCGGCCCGATGACAATGGCACGATCAAGCGTCGCCACAATGCCCTGCGCGCCCGGCGCATAACGCTCGACCTCGAAATCGTGCGGACGCACATAGGCGAAGGCCTTGGCGTTTTGCGCGTGGCTGTGCTCGGGCGAATCGAGCTTCATGCCTTCGAGCTGCACCTCGCCTTCGTGGGCGCGGCCGTGGAAAAGGTTCACATCGCCCAGGAAACCATAGACGAACGGGCTGGCCGGATGATCCCAGACCTGCTGCGGCGAGCCGATCTGCTCGACCTTGCCGGCGTTCATCAGCACCACGCGGTCAGCCACTTCCAGCGCTTCTTCCTGGTCATGCGTGACAAAAATGCTGGTGACATGCAGGTCGTCATGCAGGCGGCGCAACCAGCGGCGCAGTTCCTTGCGCACCTTGGCATCGAGCGCACCGAAGGGCTCGTCGAGCAGCAGCACCTTGGGCTCGACGGCCAGCGCCCGCGCCAGGGCGATGCGCTGGCGCTGGCCACCGGACAGCTGCGACGGAAACCGGTCAGCCAGCCAGTCGAGCTGCACCAGGCTGAGCAGGGCATGCACTTTTTCCCTGATCTGCGCTTCGCTGGGCCGCGAGGCACGCGGCTTGACACGCAGGCCGAAAGCGACATTTTCAAACACCGTCATGTGACGGAACAGCGCGTAATGCTGAAACACAAAACCGACCTGCCGCTCGCGCACATGCACGTCGGTGGTGTCCTCGCCGCTAAAGAAGATGTTGCCCTGGTCTGGCGTTTCCAGCCCGGCAATGATGCGCAGCAGCGTGGTCTTGCCGCAGCCCGAGGGGCCGAGCAAGGCGACCAGCTCGCCCGCTTCAATGTCCAGGCTCACGTCGGCCAGCGCCTGGAAGTTGCCAAACTGCTTGCTGACATTGCGAATTTCGATACCCATTGTTTTTTTCCTGCTTGTTTTCAACGAACGACGGCCAGCGCGGGCGGCCGTTCAGGCGGCAATTGGGCCACCGCTTTCATTTCAGCGTCATGGCGCCATTCAGCCACCGACTTGATGACCAGCGTGACCAGCGCCAGGATGGCCAGCAGCGACGCCACGGCAAAGGCAGCCACCGACTGGTATTCGTTGTACAGAATTTCCACATGCAGCGGCAAGGTGTTGGTCTGACCGCGAATATGGCCGGAAACCACAGACACTGCGCCGAACTCGCCCATGGCGCGCGCATTGCAGAGGATCACGCCGTAAATCAGGCCCCACTTGATGTTGGGCAGTGTGACATGCCAGAAGGTCTGCCAGCCGGTGGCACCCAGCACGATGGCGGCCTGCTCTTCATCATTGCCCTGCGCCTGCATCAGCGGAATCAGCTCCCGCGCAATGAAGGGAAAGGTCACGAAGACGGTCGCCAGCACAATGCCGGGAACGGCAAAAATGATCTTGACGTCATGCGCCTGCAGCCACGGCCCGAACCAGCCCTGCGCGCCGAACAGCAGCACGTACATCAGGCCGGCCACCACGGGCGAGACCGAGAACGGCAGATCGACCAGCGTCGTCAAAAATGACTTGCCGCGAAACTCGTACTTGGCAATCGCCCAGGCTGCGGCCACGCCAAACACCAGATTCAGCGGCACTGAAATCGCGGCCGCAATCAGCGTGAGCTTGATGGCCGACCAGGCATCAGGCTCCTGCAACGCGGCCAGGTAAGCGCCCAAGCCCTTGCGCAAGGCTTCGGTGAACACGGCCGCCAGCGGTAGCACCAGAAACAGCAGCACGAACAGCAGCGCGACGGTGATCAGGGTGTAACGGACCCAGGGTGCTTCGGTCGTACCCGCTTTGGCGCGGCGGATGGGCTGTGAAGATGGCCCGCTCATGAAGCTGCTCCGGTATGGCGGCGCTGCCAGGTCTGCAGCGCATTGATGAGCAGCAGCAGGATGAAGGACATCACCAGCATCACCACCGCCACGGCGGTGGCGCCGGCGTAGTCGTACTGCTCCAGCTTGCCGATGATGATGAGTGGCGTGATTTCAGAAATCATGGGCATGTTGCCGGCAATGAAAATCACCGAGCCATATTCGCCAATCGCGCGGGCAAACGCCATCGCAAAACCCGTCAGCAAGGCCGGTGCGATATGAGGAAAAATCACTTTGGTGAAAATCTGCAGCCGGTTGGCGCCCAGCGCCGTGGCGGCTTCCTCAAGCTCTGTTTCGGCATCTTCGAGCACCGGCTGCACCGTACGCACCACAAACGGAAGTCCCACGAAAATCAGCGCAATCACGATACCTGCAGGCGTAAAAGCCAGCTTGATGCCGATGGGCTCCAGGTACTGCCCCAGCCAGCCGTTACCGGCCAGCAGGGCCGTCAGCGAAATGCCGGCGACAGCCGTCGGCAGCGCAAACGGCAAGTCCACGAGCGCATCGACCAGCTTTTTGCCCGGAAACCTGTAGCGCACCAGCACCCAGGCCAGCAGCAGGCCAAACACCAGGTTGACCAGTGCAGCCATCAGGGAAGCGCCAAAGGTCAGGCGATAAGACGCCAGCACGCGCGGCGATGTGACGGCCACCACAAACTGCTCCCAGGTCAGCGTGAAGGTTTTGAGGAACAGCGCCGTGATCGGAATCAGCACAATCAGGCTGAGGTACAGCACCGTGTAGCCTAGCGTCAGGTTGAAGCCGGGCAGTACGCGTTGGGACGGTCTTTTAGCGCTCCCGCGCGGTGCCGCTGCCACCGCAGCGGGTGGCAGGGATGATGACACAACACGCATGCTTACCGGACGGTGTAGAGCTTGTCGAACTGGCCACCGTCATTGAAGTGGATTTTTTGCGCTTCATCCAGGCTGCCAAACAACTCCTGCACCGTGAAAAGCTGCAGCGGCTTGAAGGTACTGGCATATTTCTTCAGCACGGCCTGCGAACGGGGACGCAGCGCATGCTTCGCGGCGATTTCCTGGCCTTCTTCAGAATACAGGTAGTCCAGGTAAGCCTTGGCCAGCTCGGCAGTGCCTTTTTTGGCCACGGTGCGTTCGACCACGGCGACCGGGTTTTCAGCCAGGATGCTGATGGAAGGGTAAACCGCATCAACCTTGCCTTCACCGAACTCCTTGTTGACCGACAGCACTTCGGATTCAAAAGTGATCAGCACATCGCCGATATTGCGCTGCAAAAACACCGTGGTCGCGTCGCGGCCGCCCTTGCCCAGTACCGGCACGTTCTTGTACAGCTTGCCGACAAACTCGGCGGCCTTCGCGTCAGTTGCGCCCTTTTTCTTGGCATAGCCCCAGGCTGCCAGATAGGCATAGCGGCCATTGCCGCCGGTCTTGGGGTTGACCAGGATCACCTGGATGCCCGGCTTGGTCAGGTCATCCCAGTCCTTGATGCCCTTGGGGTTGCCATTGCGCACCAGGAACACCATCGTCGAAGTGGTGGGCGCTGCGTTGTCCGGAAAGCGCTTGGCCCAGTCCTTGGCCACGACACCGGCCTTGGCCAGAAACTCGACATCGGTGGAGGTGTTCATCGTCACCACATCGGCATCCAGGCCATCGGCCACGGAGCGCGCCACGGCGCTCGAACCGGCATGGGACTGGTCAATCTTGACGGTCTTGCCAGTGGTTTTTTTGTAATGGACGATGAAAGCGGCGTTGTAGTCTTTGTAAAACTCGCGCGCCACGTCATAGGAGCCGTTGAGCAGGGTTTGCGAGGAAGCGAAACCGCTCGCGGCCAGCGCCAGCGCTGCAAGTGCAATTTTGAATTTTGAGGTCATGCCGTTTTCAGAGCTCCAAAAGGTAAAGGCAAAAAAGAAACAGGACTTGCAGTCACAAGCGGCACATTGCCCGCCAGTGAGTGCAGCAAGGCCATACCCAGCGGCCATTCGCCATGGCCAGACTCGATATTGATATGACCGGCGTCCTGCATGCGGACAAATTCACTGCCCCAGGCACGAGCATAAGCGCCTGCAAGCCGCACCGGGCAATAAGGATCATTGCTGCTGGCCACCAGAATACTGCGGTAAGGCAGCTTCTGAAAAGACACGGGCGCAAAGTCGCTCAGCACGGCGCGGCGCTCCGGATCGGCCGGAGCCACCAGCAAAGCGCCCTGAATTCTGTCAGCAGCTTCCGGCGGCAAGTGCGTGGTGGCAATGCAGCCCAGGCTGTGCGCAGCGAGCACCACCGGCCCGTCCTGCGCAAGGATGGTTGGGCAATCGATGCCACCCACGCCTGGCGGCTGGGCGTGATCCAGTCATGCTGCTGAACACGCACCGCGCCGGACAGGCGATCAACGCACAGGCTTTGCCAGTGGCCGGGACCGGAATCACGCCAGCCGGGAACGATGATGATGCGCACGGTATGGGTTCTTAGTAAAAAACGATAGAAGTGCGCCGCGCCGGGCCGCCCCAAGCAAGCACAGCCCCCTCGGGGGCAGCGCATTGAAGCCCTTGGGGAAACGCTGCGCCAGCTCGGCCGGGTCCTGAAGGCTGGGAACGATCACCACGTCATCGCCATCGTTCCAGTTCACCGGCGTCGCCACCTTGTGGCTGTCGGTCAGTTGCAGCGAATCGATCACGCGCAGGATTTCATCGAAGTTGCGACCGCTGCTGGCAGGATAGGTAAACGTGGTGCGGATGACTTTTTTCGGGTCGATGATGAACCCACTGCGCACCGTCGCCGCGGTTTTTCCCAATCCGGTGATGCATACCGGCGTGAAATCGGCAGGATGCGAAAACAGCACCATCCAGCAGTCGCCCGCCCATGCGTGGAACGAGATTTTTCCTTCCGTCGAATCCTGGATGAAGTCAGGTGCCGTGTCGCCAAGTCTGAGAGTGGCCATGGTGTGCTGCCTTGCGTTGCTGGGAAGCGCTATTGTGGGGAAAAAATCTTAAAACTCAAAAGAATATATTCATCTTAATTTATGATCAAAATCGCATAAATAAAATAGATTGAAGAATCGCAAACGCACCCTCTCCAACGTCCTCATGCAATCTTTTTATAGCTGCTTGAGCTTGTCCTGATTGAAATTTCAACCCATTTCATGAATCAACAAACGCTTCAGAAAAAAGGTCAGCCGGCATCCCCGAGCACTTGGTCGCCCTGCATCGACTGGCCTAAAAAATCAAGAAAGCTGCGCACCGCCGGTATCTGTCCCCGTCGTGAAGGGAAAACAGCGTGCGCCATGCCCGACAGAGGCGCCCAACCTGGCAATACCGTGACCAGCAGCTGCGCCTGCAGTTCTGCCTGGCTGATGCTGTCCGGCAAAAAACTGATGCCGGTGCCAGCCAGCACCGCCAGCTTGAGCGTCTGCAGGTCGTCCGCCACATAGCGCGGCTGGTGATGAAATGTAAACTCCTGGCCTTCCGGCCCCACCAGCACCCAGGCGCTTTTGCCATCGGCCGCTGACATCGCAATCGTATCCAGCCGGGACAGGTCCGCCGGCGTTGCCGGTATGCCCTGCCTGCGCAATTGATCCGGGCTGGCGAGCAGATGGCCGCAAGTCGCCCCCAGTTGCTTGACGACAAGACTGCCGCTATCGTCCAGCGTGGGCCTGACACGCAGCGCAATGTCGATGCCCTCCTCCACCAGATCGACCACCCGGTTGGTCACGCGAAAATCCAGCTTGACCAGCGGAAACATCGCCAGATAACGGGGAATCAGGTAGCCCACCGTGCTTTGGGCCAGCGTCACCGGGCAGGTCACGCGCAGCATGCCGCGCGGCTCCACCTGCATCTGCGCCACCGCCTCGGCCGCAGCCAGCGCCTCATCCCGCATCGCGCTGCAATGGCGCAAATAGATCTCACCCACATCCGTCAGCGACAGCTTGCGTGTGGTGCGTTGCAACAAGCGCACACCCAGACGCGCTTCCAATTCGGCCACGCGGCGCGACAAACGGGATTTGGGCAAGCCCAGCGCTCGTCCTGCCGCTGCAAAACCGCCGCGCTCCGCGACTTCTGCAAAGTACAGCATGTCGTTCAGGTCTTCCATGTGGGTGCTCCGTCGAAATTATTGTCCTGCAAGTAGAACAATCTATCGCGATTTTGCGTGCTTATCAAAGTATTGGCCTGCACAGACAATCTATCCATGGCTGAAACCTATCAGTCAGTCCCGCAAACTTTTAGACCCAAGGAAATCATCATGAGCCAGCTTCTTCACATCGACTCCAGCATTCTTGGCGGCAATTCGGTTTCTCGCCAACTGACGGCCCAGATCGTCGCCTCCTGGCGCGCTGCCCATCCGGCGACAGAAATCAGCTACCTCGATCTGGCGATTGACACACCCGAGCATTTTTCTGCCGACTCAATGGGTTTTCGCCTGCCGGCCAGTTCTACTGAACTGAGCAACGTGCAAAAAAACGAAAACGCCCGGTCTGAAGCACTGGTGTCGCAGTTCCTGGCCTCGGATGTGCTGGTGGTTGGCGCGCCGCTGTACAACTTCAGCATTCCAACGCAGCTCAAGGCCTGGATTGACCGCATCGCCCAGGCCGGACGCACCTTCACCTACACCGACAAAGGCCCGGTGGGCCTGGCAGGCGGAAAAACAGTGATTGTGGCCTCGACCCGTGGCGGCATGTATTCCACCAGCGACGCCGGCAATGCCATGGAACACCAGGAAAGCTACCTGAAGACCATCTTCGGCTTCTTCGGCGTCACCGATGTGCGTTTTGTGCGCGCCGAAGGCCTGGGAATGGGAGAAGCAGCCAAAGCCGCAGCACTGGCAGCCGCCCAGGTCGAGATCCTGGCGCAAACCCAGATCGCCGCCAACCAGGCGCAGGCCGCCTTGGTCGCCTGATACCCGTCTGCGCCAACTAAAAAGCCCGCAATTTTGCGGGCTTTTTTACTGCGCGATCACTGCCCATGAAAGACAGCGCTTCAGGCGTGTTTTTTCACCCAGGCCACATAGGCATCGACCCAGCCCTGCAAGAACTTCAGGCTGGCCTCGCCGATATTGCCCGCCTCGTCATACAGCCCCTCCTTGTTGTGGATGAAGGCTTCTGGCTGGCCCAGTGCGGGCATGTTCAGGTAGGCCAGCATATTGCGCAGATGCTGCTGCGCCATGGCCGTGCCAATTGGCCCGACTGACGTACCTATGACGCCGGCCGGTTTTCCATTCCAGGCACTTTGACCATACGGTCGAGAGGCATGGTCGATGGCGTTTTTCAGCACACCGGGAATCGAACGGTTGTATTCAGGCGTGACGAACAGCACACCCTGCGCCGCCGTGATCTCACTTTTGACACGCGTCACCTGCGCAGACGGATTGCCGTCATCGTCCTGGTTGTACAGCGGCAAGTCGTCAATGCGCACATGGGTAAAGCTGAAATCTGCCGGAAACAGCTTTTCAAGCGCCCTGGCCAGTTTCTTGTTGAACGAATCCTTGCGCAGGCTGCCAACGACGACAGCAATGGTGTAGTGGGCCATGAAGTTCTCCATAAGACCGATCAGCCCAAGGCTGGCCGGCAGGTTGATAAAACCAATGTAAACAGGTCATTATTTAAAGCAGCCGGCAAACCATCCACGCCATGCAGGCTGGCAGGATTGTGCGCCCGGGACTGCCTTGCAGCAACTCCAAACTTGCAGCGCCAAGGCAGCCACAGGTCTTATGGCATGCGCACTGATCTAATGCCGCATTTATCAAGCGAGTTAATGCTCGCCTGCGCCGACTGCAGTCAATCAAGGCATTACCATTCACGGGTATTGACAAGTTCATGTTTCCATACCCTCCCGATATCGTCGAAAATCGCTAAGGCGCATTCACCCGCCGCTACCACCGCAACAAGGACACTGATGAAAAGAGTTGATGATTTCCGCCTGAAATTCGGCAAAAAAGAACTGGTGCCGATCATCATTGGCGGAATGGGCGTATATATTTCCACCGCCGAGCTGGCGCTTGAGGTTGTGCGCCTGGGCGGCATTGGCCATATTTCTGACGCCATGGTTCAGGACGTGTCGGACCGACGTTTCGACACTGATTTTGTCAAGGAAAAGACCAAGTTCTACAAGCACAACATTGACAATTCAGACAAGAGTTCCGTCCAGTTTGACCTGGGGCGGCTGGCCGAAGCGACTAAACTGCACGTCGGCAAGACCATGGAAGCCAAGCGTGGCGAGGGCATGGTGTTTATCAACTGCATGGAAAAGCTGACCATGAACTCGCCGCGCGACACGCTGCAGGTGCGGCTCAATTCGGCGCTGGATGCGGGCATTGACGGCATCACCCTGAGCGCCGGCCTGCACCTGGGCTCGTTTGGCCTGATGGCCGACCATCCGCGGTTTCGCGATGCCAAGCTGGGCATCATCGTCTCATCGGTGCGCGCCCTGCAGCTTTTCCTGCGCAAAACTTCCCGTCTGAACCGGCTGCCGGATTATGTGATCGTGGAAGGCCCGCTGGCCGGCGGACACCTGGGTTTCGGCATGGACTGGGCCCAATACGACCTGGCCACCATCATGGCTGAAATCACCGCCTTCGTGAAAGCCGAGCAGCTCGACATTCCCCTGATTGCGGCCGGCGGCATTTTTACCGGCAGCGACGCCGTGTCCTTCCTTGACAACGGCGCGGCCGCCGTGCAGGTGGCGACGCGCTTTACCGTGGCCCAGGAATGCGGGCTGCCGGCCAAGGTCAAGCAGGAATACTTCAAGGCCAGCGAAGAAGACATCGTGGTCAACACGATTTCGCCCACCGGCTACCCGATGCGCATGCTGAAAAATACGCCGGCCATCGGCTCGGGCATCCGGCCCAATTGCGAAGCCTATGGCTACCTGCTCGACGGCAATGGCAACTGCGCCTACATCACGGCCTACAACGCGCAAATCGTCATCCATCCCGATGGCAAGAACCTGTCGGTCATGGACAAGACCTGCCTGTGCACCCACATGCGCAACTACAACTGCTGGACCTGCGGCAGCACCACTTACCGGCTCAAGGACACCACGCGGCGCCTAGCCGACGGCAGCTACCAGGGCTTGAGCGCCGAACATATTTTCCGGGATTACCAGTTCAGCGTTGACCATCAGGTGATGCTGCCCGAGTGAGTGCACCCGTGCCGCCAGCCTGTTCAGCCATGCCCGGTAAAACAGGAAACATATGAATGAGCCGGCAGCCCGGGAGGTGATTTTGGTGCGCGCCATTGAAACGGCAGATCGCACGCATGAAATCCTGAGCGAAGACGACCGCCGGTATGCCAGCCGCAGCGCCAAAGAACTGGCGCAATGGCAGGCGTCCCATGCCGGGACGGACGTCACGGCGGATGACTTCCTCAAGCAACGCGCCGGGCTGATTCTCACGCGGATTTCCGAGCGGTTTCCAGCATTCGCCCCATTTCTCAAATTACCTGCCACCCTCCATCTGCTCTGGCTCTTGCTGCCGGCCGCAGCTTTGCTGGCCGGCATTTTCCTGGACCAGATCACCGACCCGCACCGCGTTGACCTGCTGTCAGCGCCGCTGTTGCTGATCATTGGCTGGAACCTGCTGGTTTACGCCGGAATGCTGGTCTGGCCATGGCTACGCTTCGCCAGACCCAAAGCGCCTGAAACCGGTTTTCCCCGCCTGCTCAGCCTGGGCCGGACACGCCTGCCGCGCAAGCTTCACCCAGTGTTGACAGGCGCCCTGATGGCGTTCATGGCGGACTGGGCGCAGCTCAGCCGGCCCTTGCTGCTGGCCCGGCTGACGCGCACCTTTCATCTGGGTGCTGCACTGTTTTCCGTCGGCGCAGCCATTTCCCTGTACCTGCGCGGCTATGTGGCGCAGTATTCAGCCGGCTGGGAAAGCACCTTCCTGAACGCCGACCAGGTCCATGCGCTGTTATCCGCGCTGTTCATGCCGGCCGTGGCAGTTTTTCAGCTCCAGGGATTTTCGATCGCCGAGATTGAAGCGCTTCGATTCGGACAGATGCCCTCCTCCTTCGCTGGCGCGCGCTGGGTCCATCTGTATGCGGCCACCCTGCTCCTGCTGGTCGTGTTGCCGCGCCTGCTGCTCGCCGGCGTCGCCCAATGGCGTGTCAAAAAATGGACACGGAAATTTCCGCTGGATCTGGAGCAGCCCTACTTCCGCAAGCTGCTCAAGACACTGGGCGGCGCGCCCGGCCTGCTGCGTGTTCTGCCCTACAGTTTTGCGGTGGATGAAGCGCGCGACAAGGGCTTGAGCCGGCTGGCAACCGAGTTGCTCGGCGAACAGGCGCGGCTGATGCTGCGCCCGTCAATGGCCTATGGCGAAGAGCCCCGGGATGCGCTGCGGGATGTCAGCCTGAACGAGGGCGACGCCACGCTGACAGCGGTACTTTTCAACCTGGCCGCCACGCCCGAAAAGGAAAATCATGGCGCATTGCTAGACTATCTGGTGCGTGAATCAGCGCGCGGAATTGCCGTGCTGGTTGATGAATCGGGCTACCTTGAACGCGTGGGCAAGCAAGCCGGCGGCAAGGCCCGAATGGCCGAGCGCATCGCGCTGTGGCAGCAGTTTTGCAGCTTTCACAAGGTGCCCGCCACCTTGGTCAACCTGCTCAATCCAGAAGCCCATCCGCTCGATAGCGGAGCCGGGCTGACCTTGTCGGCGGCCGCATGAACGACACCCCGGTCCAGATCCAGTTTGCACTGGTCTCGCACACCAACAACGGCAAGACCACGCTGGCCAGAACCCTGCTGGGCGCCGATGTCGGCGAAGTGCGCGATGCCACCCATGTCACGCTGTCGTCCGAATCTCATGCGCTGCTCACGACAACCCTTGGCGACTCGCTGCAGTTGTGGGACACGCCCGGTTTTGGCGATTCCGTGCGCCTGCTCAAGCGCCTGGGCCTGTCCGACAACCCGATTGGCTGGTTCCTGCGCGAGGTGCTGGACCGCTACCGCGACCGCCCTTTCTGGCTCAGCCAGCAGGCCCTGCGAACCGCCAGAGATGCCGCCGATGTGGTGCTCTACCTGGTCAACTCGGCTGAGAACCCGAGCGATGCCGGCTACCTGGCCGCCGAGATGAAGATCCTGGCGTGGCTGGGCAAGCCGGTTGTGGTCTTGCTCAACCAGATGGGGCCGCCGCGCCCGGCGCAGCAGGAGCATGCCGATCTGTCGCGCTGGAGCCGCCATCTTGAGGGCTATCCCGTCGTCCGGCAGGTGCTGGCGCTGGACGCTTTTGCCCGCTGCTGGGTGCATGAGCGCGTCTTTTATGAAGCCGTCGGCCAGCTGATCGCCGCGCCCAAAACGGCCGGCTATGCGCGCCTGCTGGCCGCCTGGGAAGCGAACAACGAGGCACGTTTTCAGGCGTCGATGCGGCTGACGGCGCAGCAACTGGTGGCGGCCGTTCAGGACAGTCAGGCGGTCGAGGCCGAGAGCAAAAGTCTGCTCCATTCGGCCCTGCAAGCCACCGGCCTGCGCAAGGCAGGCAAGCAAAAACACCAGGATCAGGCCATGGGCATGCTGGTCGAGCGGCTCAACCTGGGCCTTGGAATGACCACGCGCCAGCTGCTGGCCCTGCACCGGCTGGACCCCGGCGAAGCGGTCCGTATCAACCAGCGGGTGCGGGAGAATTTTATCATTCGCGCCCCCATCGACAAGGCGCAGGCCGGCCTGATCGGTGCCGTGCTGTCGGGCGCGGCGACCGGCCTGTCGGCTGACCTGATGGCCGGCGGCCTGACGCTGGGCAGCGGCGCACTGCTGGGCGGCGTGGTGGGCGCCCTGACCTTTGCAGGTGCCGCGTGGGGATTCAACTCCACGACCGACAGGCATCTCACCACGCTGCAGTTCACCGACGAGTTCTTGCACACGTTTTTAATCGCCAGCGTGCTGCGCTACCTGACGGTGGCGCATTTCGGGCGCGGGCGCGGCAATTTTTCGGAAAGCGAAGCGCCGGCATTCTGGCAAAGCGAAGTGGAACGCGCAGTGCTTGCCAACGAGAAAATCGTGAGCAGCTTGTGGCCAGCGCTGCGTGCGCAATCCGATGCGGATAAGGCAGCCAAAGCCGCGCAGGCGGTCCTTCTGGCCATCACTTCATCGACCTTGGGCCAGTTGTATCCGGGGTCCGATTTCAAAAACTTGCGTGCTGAAGCCAGGGCATAGCGTTTAAACCACCGCCCCAAACAGGGCGCCTACCCCTGCAGTAATCGCCATCGCCAGCACCCCCCAGAAGGTGACCCGCCAGACCCCCGCCACCATGCCGGCGCCGCCGGCACGGGCGGCCATGGCCCCCAGCAGGGCCAGAAAAACGAGAGCAGTTGCAGACACCCAGGCAATCAAGCCTTGCGCTGGCGCCAAAGCCGTGACGGCCAGCGGCAGCACCGCTCCAACTGCAAAGCTTCCAGCCGAGGCCAGTGCGGCCTGGATCGGATTGGCACTGAGGGCTTCAGACATACCCAGTTCGTCGCGCACATGGGCACCCAGGGCATCGTGTTTCATCAATTGCCCGGCCACCTGACCCGCCAGTTCAGGCGTCAGCCCGCGCGCCACATAGATGCCAGTCAGTTCAGCATGCTCCGCTTCAGGATTAAGCTCGATTTCAAGGCGTTCACGCTCCAGTTCGACCTTTTCAGTGTCGGCCTGCGAATGAACCGAGACATATTCACCCGCCGCCATCGACATCGCACCGGCCATCAGCCCGGCCACGCCGGCCACCAGGATGTCATGCTGACTGGCACCGGCTGCGGCCACGCCCAGCACCAGGCTGGCGGTAGAGACGATGCCGTCATTGGCACCGAGCACGGCTGCACGCAACCAGCCGATGCGGTCAGTGCGATGGCGTTCCAGGTGGCGTTTAAATGGTTTCATGGGCGAAATCGTTCCTGTGGTGAGTAAAGCCGCCGCAAGGGGGCGGTTCACTTTGAGTCAAGGTTTTCGATTGAAGCACAGGCCAGCGAGACTATTTACTCGAACGCACGTCAACAGCCAACCCGCCCAGTTCCGCCGAACGCCCCCACCTGGATATCCAGCGCCAGCGCTCAAATTCAGGTGCTAGGCTTCACCGTTTACCACCTTTCCCTACATTGCCCTGTCATGAACCTGAACGACCCCGCCGACGACCCCGAAGACACTGAACACAGCCCGGCAGAGCGCGCCGCAGCGGCATCGCGCAGCACCTGGGTCAGCGTCGGCGTCAATATCGTCCTGACAGCTGCCCAGATCACTGCCGGCATCCTGTCAAAGTCCCAGGGTCTGATTGCCGACGGTATCCATTCACTGTCAGACCTGATTGCAGACTTCGTGGTGCTGTTTGCCAGCCACCACAGCAAGAAAGACGCCGATGAAGACCATCCCTATGGCCATCAGCGGTTTGAAACTGCTGCCTCCCTGGTGCTGGGCGTCATCTTGCTGGTGGTAGGCGTGGGCATGCTGTGGTCGGCCATTCTGAAGCTCCAGTCGCCCGAGACCGTGCAGCAGGTCCATATCACCGCCCTCTGGGTGGTGGGTGCCGCCTTGACTGCCAAGGAGTTGCTGTTTCGCTACATGCTGGCGATCGCCAAACGTGTCAAGTCGAGCATGCTGGTGGCCAATGCCTGGCATGCCCGTTCGGACGCGGCGTCATCGCTGGTCGTCGGTATCGGCATCATCGGCAACCTGGCGGGCTACCCGATTCTGGACCCGATCGCCGCGCTGATCGTGGGTTTCATGGTCGCCAGGATGGGCTGGGAATTCGGCTGGGACGCGATGCACGACCTGATGGACCGCGCCGTGGACGAGCAGGAAGTCGAGGCGATTCGCTGCACACTGATGGAAACCCCCGGCGTCAGCGACGTGCATGACGTGCGTACGCGCAAGATGGGCGACATGATCGTGGTGGATGCGCATATCGAAGTCGATGCCTTGATCACGGTCGAAGCTGGCCATGACATCGCGGTTGAGGCCAGACAGCGGGTGCTCAAGCGCCATCGGGTTCTGAACCTGATGGCCCATGTGGACCCGTGGCGGCGTCCCGACCTGGACCATGCACAGCCGGCCGGGTCGCCTGGCGCGTCACCGGGCAGCCTGAACGCTGCCCTGGCCGCCAGGGCAAGCGATTTCTGACGCGCGCGCCTGGCTTGAAAATGCACGGGCTTAAACTTGCGGGTTCGGGCGACAGCACATCGCCGATACAAATCGGCTTGCGCCCCCCTCTTTTGCCTTCAATTTCCTGAGCACCTTTTCATGCCATTTTCATCACTCGGCTTTTCGTCGGCGCTCTTGCCCGCCCTGTTGCGCGCCATCACCGAAAAAGGCTACCTTGAGCCGACCGCCATCCAGGCAGCAGCGATTCCGGCCATCCTGCAGGGCCGCGACATGGTCGGTTCGGCCCAGACCGGCTCCGGCAAGACGGCTGCCTTCGGCCTGCCCATGCTGCATCGATTGGCCGAAGCACCGGCCACCTCAAGCCGGCGCGTTCGCGGCCTAATCCTGGTGCCGACGCGCGAGCTGGCGGCCCAGGTGGGCGAAGCCATCGTCAGCCTGGCCAAATACCTGCCGCAGCGGATCAAGGTGGCAGTGGTATTTGGCGGCGTGTCGATCAACCCGCAAATGATGAACCTGCGCGGCGGTGCCGACATCGTGGTCGCTACGCCGGGCCGCCTGATTGACCTGATTGACCACAATGCGTTGACGCTGGCCTCGGTCAGCATGCTGGTGCTGGATGAAGCCGACCGCCTGCTCGACCTGGGTTTTGGCGAGGAACTGGCGCGCATCCTGGCCTTGTTGCCGGCGCAGCGCCAGAACCTGTTTTTCTCGGCCACTTTTCCGCCCGCCATTGAAGCACTGGCCGAAAGCATGCTGCACGACCCGTTACGGATTGAAGTGCAGGCCGCGCCGCAAGCCGAGCCCGACATCGTGCAACGCGCCATAGAAGTGGACCCGAGCCGGCGCACCCAACTGCTGCGCCATCTGGTGCAGACCGAGAAATGGAGCCGGGTGCTGGTGTTCGTGGCCACCAAGCATGCCGCCGAAATCGTCGCCGACAAGCTGCGCAAGGCCGACATTGAAGCCGAACCCTTTCATGGCGAATTGAGCCAGGGAAAAAGAAGCCAGGTGCTGCAGGACTTCAAGCAGAAGATTGTGCAGGTGGTCGTGGCCACCGATGTGGCGGCCCGGGGCATCGATATTGCGCAACTGCCGGTGGTCGTCAACTACGACCTGCCGCGTTCATCGGTCGATTACACCCACCGCATTGGCCGCACCGGCCGGGCCGGTGAAACCGGCATCGCGATCAGTTTTGTCAGCGCCGATATCGAAGCGCATTTCAGGCTGATTGAAAAGCGCCAGCGCCTGAGCATTCCGCGCGAACAGGTCGCGGGCTTTGAGCCGGTCGAGATTCAGCAGGTCAATCCCGCTGATCCGTCGTCAACCGGCGGCATCAAGGGCAAACGGCCGAGCAAGAAAGACAAGCTGCGCGAAGCCGCTGCGCGGGCACAGCAGGACCAATAAGCGGCGACATATCGGCTCCGCAGGCTGGGCTTATTCGAAATCCTCGTCGCCGCCGGAGCCGGCTTCAACACCCTGCGGCCGGGCCGTGCGGTGGCCGTGCCTGGTGACCACTTCCACATAAAACTGCTCGCCGCCTTCCTGGGCGACCGTATCGATCAGTCCCATGAGCGTGGCAAAGTGAACGACGGCAGCGGTGGCTTCGTTGCTGCCGAACTTGCAATCGAAGTCCCAGAAGTCCACCCCTGCAGGCAAGGGACGGCTACGCTCGCGTTTCACATATTTGCGGATATCGTGTTTGCTGGCTTCGAGCAGGCGATCACGATTTTTACCTTCAAGATTGAGGAGGTATGTTTTTCTCACGGGAAATAGTCCTTGTGTGGGGGTTTGATGCGAGAACACCCCTTGCGGACGTGACTCAGAAGCACCCTATTATCGGGCCATGCAAGCTGTGTTTTCCTTGCCAGCGGCAGTCAGTGGCGCTGCAATGCCCTGTCAATCGACGCGTGCAGATGCTGCATGCCGAACGAAACATCGGCAAAGACGCCGTTGACATAAAACGCGGGCGTCGAGCGCACACCTAAATGCCGCCCGCTCAGCACATGTTCCTGCACCCGCTGCAGATAGACATGGTCATTCATTTCATATTGGTAACGCGGCAGATCCAGCCCCACCTGCCGGGCATAGCCGAGCAGATGCTTTTCCTTCAGATGCTGCGAATTTGTAAACAGCAACCCGTACATCGGCCAGAACTTGCCCTGCGCACCGGCCGCCTCCGCCGCTTCGGCCGCCAGTTCGGCATGCGGATGCACTTCGCGCAACGGAAAGTGCCGGAACACAAAACGCAACTGGGCGCCAAAATGCGAGATCATGATGTTCAGTGCGCCATGCGCCTGACAACACGACGGACATTCAAAGTCGCCGTATTCAATCACAGTGGCCGGCGCAGAAGCCGGCCCCCGAATATGATCGGTGGCCTCATCAGGCCGCAACCGCTGATCGGGCTTGAAATGGGGGCTCATGAGATTCCCTTTCAAAAGTGCCGGAACGGCGCTTCAGGGCTTTAACCTGTGCAAGCTGCACAGTATGCACCGCCTGACGCCTGAGAATCAAGTGCTGATTGAGGCCCGGAACGTCAGGCTTGCAGGCCAGTCAGGCTGCGGATGCTGCAGCAGCGGCTGCCTCCAGCGCTTCATCGAGCCCCTTGCAGGAAGGCGAGCATACGGCCTGGGACTTGCCCAGCACTTTTCGGGTCCCCATCAGGGAACGGGCACGGTGCTTGCCGCACATAAAGCACGACATCGTGGCAGCGCCAAACGAGGTGGTGGCTGCAAAGGGCGAACCCGATACCTTGGATTTGTAGCGCAGGCCGTCTGCGAGTACGGCGGTTTTAGCGTCAGCTCTTGCCATGGGTTGGATCTTCCTTGAAGGGTGGTGTGTTTGAACGATTCATGACCCGGCTCATTGCCCGGTCAAGAACCTCTTTGGCCTGTCGCTCTGCAGCAAGCGAGGCGTCCAGTGCGGAGCGGCAAAGCCCCGCATACTGGTAATTGACGTTTTCATACAGCTCGGCGGCAGCCGGATGGGTGTCGAGCAAAGCGCCCAACGCCGTACCCGGCTCCACCTCGCCCAGCTCACTCACCAGATGCTGGACCACGGAGCGGTACTGCTCGGCACCGACAGGCACCGCACTGCGCTCCAAGCGCTCGAGCAATTCAGCGAGCACATGGGTCACAGTCAGATCAGTTTTACGAAATTGTGATTTTGTGGCGTTCATGCAGCAAATTTGGGGCTTTCTTCCCCAAATTCAAGTACTTTGCCAGTCAGCATTACCGGGCCTGGATTAGCTTGCCGGGCAAGCGTGAGCCCAGTCGGGCAAGCTTTAAACGCTACTTTTTCTATAGCTTAAAGAGCTTGTCTGTCATGGGATGGAGCCGTATTTTACCGCTAAAAACAAATGAAGTCACTACCCCGGCATTTCGCGAGGTCTTTTATGCCCTGCCGTCGCAACAAAGACACGCCCCTGTTTCGGCCAAACTACAGGCTGAAAATTGCTTCCTTCGCCCATCTCGCAAGCATCAAAAGCGCCTGATTTAATAGCCGCCGCAATGAGGCAAAGCAGCACCGGGCCCCAGTCACGGCCTGCTTACTTCTGCGTGTAGATCTGGTCGAACGAGCCGCCGTCAGCAAAATGGTCCTTGTCCGCCTTGGCCCAGCCGCCAAAGCCCTGGTCAATCGTGAACAGCGTCAGCTTGGGAAACTGGCTGGCGTACTTGGCCTTGGCCTTTTCGCTGGTCGGGCGGTAGTAGTGGCGGCCGGCAATGTCCTGGCCTTCGTCGGAATACAGGTAATCGAGGTAAGCCGTCGCCACAGCGCGGGTTCCCTTTTTATCAACGTTCTTGTCCACCAGCGTGACCGTCGGCTCGGCCAGGATGCTGATGGACGGCACCACGACCTGGAACTTGTCGGCGCCAAACTCTTTGAGCGCCAGGAAGGCTTCGTTTTCCCAGGCCAGCAGCACGTCGCCGACATTGCGCTGGACAAAGGTGATGGTCGAGCCGCGCGCGCCGGTATCGAGCACCGGCACGTTTTTGTACAGATTGCCGACAAACTCCTTGGCCTTGGCGTCGCTGCCACCGTTCTTGCGCTTGGCAAACTCCCAGGCGGCCAGGTAGTTCCAGCGCGCGCCACCCGAGGTTTTGGGGTTGGGCGTGATCACGGCAACGCCGGGTTTGCTCAGGTCATCCCAGTCCTTGATGGCTTTGGGATTGCCCTTGCGCACCAGAAACACGATGGTCGAGGTATAGGGCGCCGAGTGGTGCTGCAGGCGTTTTTGCCAGTCCTTCGGAATCAGGCCGCCGTTCTTGACCAACGCATCGACGTCGCCAGCCAGCGCCAGCGTGACCACATCGGCATCAATGCCATCAATCACCGACCTGGCCTGCTTGCCCGAGCCGCCATGCGACTGCTTGATGCTCACGTCCTGGCCGGCCTTGACCTTCCAGTATTTGCTGAAGGCCGCGTTGTAGTCCACATAGAGTTCGCGGGTCGGATCGTAGGACACATTGAGCAGCGTGACAGGCGGCTGCTGGGCATGGCTGGACAGAGCAGTTCCCGCCAGTGTCATGGCCAATGCTGCGTGAATAGAAAGATTGATAAAGTACCGGCGTGAAGTCATGGTTTGCTCCTTATTCAAAAAATGCATTTAAATGCGAACAAAATGGATTCTGGAAGCAGGCAATGAAAAACAAAACGAATAAAAACTCAGTTCTTTATTCAAAAAACATCCTTAGACTTTAAAAACCCTCGAAAGAACCCTTTACATGGCACGTCTCGTTAACTGCATCAAGCTCGGCAAAGAAGCTGAAGGCCTTGATTTCCCACCGTATCCCGGCCCACTGGGCAAGCGCATCTGGGAAGAAGTCAGCAAGCAGGCCTGGGCTGAATGGATGAAGCAGCAAACCATGCTGGTCAATGAAAACCGGCTCAACCTGGCCGATGCCCGGGCCCGCCAATACCTGGCGCGGCAGATGGAAAAACACTTCTTCGGCGACGGCGCCGATGCGGTGCAAGGTTACGTTCCCCCCAGCGCCTGAGCGCTACGGATGCCAGAGCGCATTGAATGGCTGGATGACGGCACGGCAGGCGGCAGCCCTTACAGCCCGCGCTTTGGCGACCGCTACCGCAGTGAGCTTGGCGGTCTTGAACAGGCTCGGGAAGTATTTCTCAAGGGCTGCGGCCTGCCCGCAGCCTGGGGTCGCCAGCCGCAATGGTGCATCCTTGAAACCGGATTCGGCCTGGGGCTGAATTTTCTGGTGACCTGGGCAGCGTGGAAAGCCGACCCGCAGCGCCCTCGCCTGCTGCATTTCGTCTCGACCGAAGCCTTTCCTGCCAGCGCCGGGGATGTGCTGCGCAGCGCCCGGACCCACCCCGAACTCCTGCCTTTTGCGCAGCAGTTGCAGCGCCAGTTCCGGGGCCTGCTGCCCGGACTTCACCGGCTGGTGTTTGAAGGCGGGCAGGTGCTGCTGACGCTATGCATTGGCGACACCAAGGCCATGCTGCGCGAACCCTCGTTCGAGGCCGATTCGGTCTATCTCGACGGTTTCAGCCCCCGCCTCAACCCCGACATCTGGGATGTCCACACCTTCAAGGCGGTCGCCCGCTGCTGCCGGCGCGGCACCCGCGTGGCCACCTGGACCATTGCCCGCAGCGTGCGCGATGCACTGGCGCAATGCGGCTTCGTCGTCAAAAAAGTCCCCGGCACGCCGCCCAAGCGCGACAACCTGCAGGGCGA
>JBDSZF010000024.1:0-17429 GCA_039925285.1 Polaromonas sp. | reverse complement strand
CCGAATGCAAGTGCTCGTCACGGTTCAGGACGCGATAGGCCATGGGGGACTCCTGCTTGAGCTGACAGAGGCACAGTGAGGTGGCGAACCGGGAAATTGCTGCGGCTCAATCGTGTCCTGTAAAGGCTACCGCCGAGAAGACTCATTCTGCACGCTGCCATGGGCCCATGGTGACAGCGCTCATCCTTCTCGTCAACATCATTGCAGACAGGACAAGATCTCAGCGGTAGCTTACGCCGGGCAGCACGCACAGCATTTCGAACAGCAGGTTGGCGCCCGGTAGGGCGGTGATACCTCGACCAGGTCACCGCCCACCAGGTTCAGCCCGCGGCATCCCGGATGATTTCGAGCGCCTGCGGAACGGTCAGTCCAGCCACTTCGGGCGTGCCGGTGCCTCCGGCGAATGAGGGGGCCATGCCGTCGATGTCGCGACGTCCCCCAGGTCGGCCACCTGCAGGGCATCGAAAGGCGCCGCGCCGATGGCCGTTTTGCAGGGCGAATTTCCAGAGAGGGGATCGTGAATGCCGGGCAGTTGCTGCTGACCCAGGCGTCCCGTCAGTCGCTGGGCCTGGCCGAGCTCAAAGCCGCCTAAAATCAAAAGCTTGCCTGCACGCGCAGCTGCCCGACACCCGTTCCATTCTTGAGAGTTGATCACACCCCATGAGCACACCCGTTTTCACCGTTGCCGACATCCGCAAGACCTTCCTTGATTTCTTTGCTGCCAAAGGCCACACCGTGGTGCCCTCCAGCTCGCTGGTGCCGGGCAACGACCCGACGCTGATGTTCACCAACTCGGGCATGGTCCAGTTCAAGGACGTGTTTCTGGGCGTGGATAAACGCCCCTACGTGCGCGCCACGTCGGTGCAGGCCTGCCTGCGCGCCGGCGGCAAGCACAACGACCTGGAAAACGTCGGCTACACCGCGCGCCACCACACCTTTTTCGAGATGCTGGGCAACTGGAGCTTTGGCGACTATTTCAAGCGCGAGTCGCTCAAATGGGCGTGGGAGCTGCTGACCGAAGTCTATAAACTGCCGGCCGAGCGCCTGCTGGCCACCGTCTATGAAGAGGACGATGAAGCCTACGATATCTGGACCCAGGAAATCGGCTTGCCGCCCGAGCGTGTGATCCGCATTGGCGACAACAAGGGCGGGCGTTACAAGTCCGACAACTTCTGGATGATGGCCGACACCGGCCCCTGCGGCCCGTGCTCGGAAATCTTCTATGACCACGGCGACCACATCCCCGGCGGCCCTCCGGGCAGCCCCGATGAAGACGGCGACCGCTTCATTGAAATCTGGAACAACGTGTTCATGCAGTTCAACATGGCCGAAGACGGCTCGGTCACGCCGCTGCCTGCGCCCTGCGTCGATACCGGCATGGGGCTGGAGCGCCTGGCCGCCATCCTGCAGCATGTCCACAGCAACTATGAAATCGATATTTTTGACGCGCTGATCAAGGCCGCCGCCCGCGAAACCGGCGAGCAGGATCTGGGCCATAAATCGCTGCGCGTGATTGCCGACCACATCCGCGCCACCGCTTTCCTGGTGAGCGACGGCGTCAATCCATCCAATGAAGGGCGCGGCTATGTGCAGCGCCGCATCATCCGCCGCGCGATTCGCCACGGCTACCTGCTGGGCAAGAAAACGCCGTTTTTCCACAAGCTGGTGGCCGATCTGGCCCGGCTGATGGGCGACGCCTATCCACGGCTGACGGCTGATGCGCAGCGCATCACCGAAGTCCTCAAGGCCGAGGAAGAGCGCTTCTTCGAGACGCTGGAAACCGGCATGCAGATTCTCGACGCCGCGCTGGCCGATGGCGTCAAGGTGCTGCCGGGCGAGGTGGCCTTCAAGCTGCACGACACCTATGGCTTTCCGCTCGATCTGTCGGCCGATGTCTGCCGCGAGCGCGGCCTGAGCGTCGATGAAGCCGGTTTTGCGCTGGCCATGGACAAACAAAAAGCCCAGGCGCGCGCCGCCGGCAAGTTCAAGATGGACCGCGCCCTCGACTACAGCGGTGCAGGCAATACCTTCACCGGCTATGAACACCTGGAAGAAACATCAAAAATCGTCGCGCTGTATGCAGACGGCGTGTCCGTTGCGGCCCTGAAAGCCGGTCAAAGCGGCGTGGTGGTACTCGACACGACACCGTTCTATGCCGAAAGCGGCGGCCAGGCCGGCGATGAGGGCGAGCTGATCAGTGGTTCGGCCCGCTTTGCGGTCAGCGACACGCTCAAGATCAAGGCCGACGTGTACGGCCACCACGGCACGCTGGCCCAGGGCACGCTGAACGTGGGCGACCATGTCAGCGCCAATGTCAACGCCGCCGTGCGCGCCGCCACCGTGCGCAACCACAGCGCCACCCATTTGATGCACAAGGCCCTGCGCGAAGTGCTGGGCGCGCATGTCCAGCAAAAGGGCAGCCTGGTCAATGCCGAGCGCACGCGTTTCGACTTTGCCCACAACGCCCCGATGACCGATGCGCAAATCCGCGAAGTCGAAACCCGCGTGAATGCCGAAATCCTGTCCAACCTGGCAGCCGAAGCCAGGGAGATGGACATGGAAGCGGCGCAGAAGACCGGCGCGATGATGCTGTTCGGCGAGAAATACGGCGACACCGTGCGGGTGCTGAGCATCGGTTCGAGCAAGGAATTGTGTGGCGGCACCCATGTGGGCCGCACCGGCGACATCGGCCTGTTCAAGATCGTGGCCGAGAGCGGCGTGGCCTCGGGCGTGCGCCGCGTCGAAGCCGTGACCGGACAGAATGCGCTGGCTTACCTGCAGTCGCTCGAATCGACGGTGCAGGCTGCTGCCGGCACGCTCAAGGCCAGCCCGTCCGAGCTGCAAAACCGGATCGGCCAGGTGCTGGATCAGGTTCGCTCGCTCGAAAAAGAAATTGCAGCGCTCAAGGGCAAGCTGGCTTCTTCGCAGGGCGATGACTTGATGCTGCAGGCGGTCGATGTCAGGGGCCTGAAGGTGCTGGCCGCCCGGCTCGAAGGCGCTGACGCCAAGACGCTGCGCGACACCATGGACAAGCTCAAGGACAAGCTCAAAACGGCGGTCATCGTGCTGGCCGCAGTCGATGGCGGCAAGGTCCAGATCGCTGCGGGTGTCACCAACGATGCTACCTCCAAGGTCAAGGCCGGCGAGCTGGTCAACTTTGTCGCCAGCCAGGTCGGCGGCAAGGGCGGCGGCAAGGCCGACATGGCCATGGCCGGCGGCACCGATGCCGCGAACCTGGATGCCGCATTGAAATCAGTGCAGCCCTGGGTTGCTGAGCGCGTCTGACAGAAGCGCCTAAACCGCGGCCCAGAACACCGCAAACACGTGTTCCGGGTCGCTCCAGTGCCTGACCTGCCTGAATCCGGCCTGCTTGAGCAAGGCCGTCATTCCCTCTACCGTGTATTTGTAGGAGCTTTCGGTGTGGATTCGCTCACTGGCCAGGAAGCGGCGCGCCTGGCCCGGCCAGCGCACCGTCAAGTCGCACATCGCTTCCAGGTGCATTTCAATGCGTGACTGCCCGGTGTTGAAGAGCGCCACATGCCGCCATTGCCGCACGTCAAAATCAGCCGCCAGCAACTCATTGACGTTGCGCAGCAGGTTTTTGTTGAAGGCCGCGGTCACGCCCAGCGCATCGTCATAAGCAGCTTCCAGTGTGGCCGTGTCCTTGACCAGATCAATGCCCAGCAGCAGGCCACTCGCCTTGCCTTGGGCCGGGTCGGCCATATGCCGCAAAAACAGCAAAGCCTGCTCGGGCTGAAAATTGCCGAGGCTGGAGCCGGGGTAGAAATACAAGCGGTCATGCGCCTGCACCGCATCGGGCAAGGCCAGGCCGGCTGAAAAATCCATGCCCACGCCCACAATGTCGAGCGCTGGAAAGCTGTTCTGCACCTGTCCGGCAGCGTCTTTCAAAAAGTCCACCGAAATATCGACCGGCACATACTGGCGCGGCTGAAGATGCGGAATCAAGGCCAGCGCCTTGGTGCAGTTGCCCGCGCCCAGGTCAATCAGACAAGGATGCTTCAGGCCGGTCTCTGCCAGCGTTTGAGCCATCTGACCATGGGCCGCTTCAAAAATGCTGGCTTCGGTGCGTGTCGGGTAGTACTCATCCAGCGCGGTGATGGCTTCGAACAGTCGGGACCCCAGCGCGTTGTAAAAAAACTTGGGCGACACGCTGGCCGCCTGCGCCATCAGCCCTTGGCTCAGTTCCTGCGCGGTGCTGCTGATTTGCCGGCCTGACGATTGGCCCTCGCACAGGTTGAAGAACCGGGGCGTTATGGCAGGCGGCGTGTTCATCGGAAAATCGAAGAGATGTTCAGGGAGTTTCAAGGGAAGCCTTGGCTGTGATGCTGATAACGCTTGATTTGAAAACGGTTTTGTGCCTGCGTGTGTAGGACTTGATCGTTTGAAGGCGGCGCGCGGCCTTGCTGTGACCCGATGGCACAATATAAGCATGCCGTATCCGCTGGAGGGCAGGCCTCAACAGGAGTGCGTTGAGCGTACTTTTCAGCATCAACTTTTAAGAATCCGGGCGCTTTTCGCTCACGAACCGTTTGGGGTGGTGCGCTACCCGCCCACTGGCCCCTTGAAACTGGGTAAGATAATTCCATGTCGCGCTACAACACACCATTTGAAATTCACGTTCACGGCGAAGTGCCTTTGCGTGCCGATGCCAGCTTTGAACAACTGCAGGAAGCACTCAAGCCCTTGTGGAAGTATGCCGGCTCCAAATCGCTGGCGGCAGGCGCTGCCAGCGTTTACGAAGAAGAGCCGGGCATCAGGTTTGATGCGCCCAAGCATTTGCTGCAGATGTGCTGGACCGTGCGGGGCGACGAAGATTTCCGCCAGGCACTCGATGAAATGTGCATGGGCCTCAATGACCTGGCCGAGGTGGGCGCACCGATTGAGGTGACTTTTTACGATGCCGACTTTGACGAGGAAGAGGACGGCAGCGAGGACGACGAAGCCCGCGATGACTTCGTCATTTATTTTGTCGGCCCGACGCCGGCCGCCATCATGCAGGTCCAGCGCGACTTGCTGGTGCAGGACCTGATCGGCCTGATGGAGCGGCATTTTGATGGCTCCGAACTCGGTGAAGTCGTGGAAGCCGTCGATAAACTGTTCGAGCGCCGTTTTGACGCGCTGGTCAATTCAATGCAGCTCGGCCGGCCGCCACGTGGTCCGGGCGGCTCGCAGGGCGGCACGGGCCATGGCGGAGGCCGAAAACCCCGCCATCTGCACTGATCAAGCGTCAATCCAGCCCCAGCGCCTGAAACACCCGCAGCGCTGCATAAGCATCGTTGGCGGCATAGATGAGCTGGGACTCCTGCAGGCGGACATTGGCCCAGTTGGAGGTGGTGGCCTTTCTGGACTTGATGAAGCGCTGGTTGAACATCACGGCCACAGCACCCCGCACGCCCATGTCTTTCCGGTAACCGCGCTCCCTGAACACGGTGTTGAGGTCAAGCACGCCTTGCGGGTCCACGCCGAGCTTGTGAATGATGCGCCGGCGGTCATCGCCGAGGCCAAAGCCGGCCTTGATAACCCGGTCTGTCTCCAGCAGTACGGCGACGGCGCGGCGACATTCGGCGTCCTCCAGCTGAAAGATATAAGCCCTGTCAAGGGTTGAAAGCTGCACGATGTGCGGCCCGGTGGACGCTTCGTTTTTGGCAAACGTCGGTTTTGACTCGGTGTCAAACCCGAGCGCCGTGACGCCGTCGAGCTCCTGCAGCGCGCGGGCGGCCTGCTGCGCGGTGGCGACGAGCTGGATCTGCTCAAGATTGAGGCGATCGAAAGGCTCAAGCAGCGCGATCTCTTCTTTGCCCGGTGTGGGGTAGTGCTCGGTCATGGAATCCAATGCGTGAAAATAGGGCTAGAGCTTACAGCCGGATGCTGGAGCATTACAACGAGCAGCAAGAAACCACCATGGCCTCAGCACAAAGTATCACCACCGACCACTACAAGCTTTTCCCGTCGCCGCGCAACCGGCACCGGGCGCTTTTTCAGCATGAGGTGTTTGTGCCTTACCCCTACATGCTGATTGACCTGGAAAGCTACCACTTCAAGGGCAAGTACAGCCTGTTTGCCGCTTACCGGCTCAGCGATCAGAAGATGGGCCAGCTGGTCACGCTGGATTTACCCGAAGACGAGGTCAAGTTCAAGGCCAGGTTTGTGCCGGATTGAGGCATTGAAAATGCTTCCTGCGCATACGGTGCGGGTACAAAAAAGCTATTTATTTGATAGCATAAATTTATCTGCCCAAGCGCGGTGTCGGGTAACGGCCGGGCGGTGGGGACTGATGCGGCGGCGGAACAACAGGGGGGCGGGGCAGCCTGATAATCGGAAATTCAGGCGCAGGCGCGCTGCGATTTCGGTAATACAAGGTCCATCCGATGGACTGCCGGATCGCTTCATCCGACACCCGATAGGCGCGGCCATCGCCCAGTATGCCGCGGCTGCTCACGTCGATGCGCCAGCCCCTGGGGGCCGCTACCATGGCGGGCTGCAGGGTGCGGGCCTCACCCTCAACCACGGTGATCTGCAGGTAGGGACCCGCCGGTATGACGGCATAAGCGACCTTGCTGAACTGCTGGCTTTTGGTGCCCAGCGATTCGATGCAGGCGTCCGACTTGTCGACGAAGATACGGCCGCTGCGAAACAGGCTCACCACCAGGCAGCTCAGGTCCTGGAACAGGCTCGGGTCGGTGTTTTCGTCGAGTTCGATGTAGCCACCGTTCCAGAAATCAATTTTCATGCGCGTTCCAGGGCCGGTAAAGAAACGGTCACCGGCGAGCAGCGTCTGGCCGAGCTGCGCTGGCCGGCCGGCGCCGCTATTGCCCGGGTCAACGAAGGCATTGCGTCCCTCGATCGAAGTAATCCGGCCTATCCAGCGCAGCGGCGGCGGCCCCTGCCCATGGCTGGGCGCGGGCGGTAGCGGCGCGCATGCTGACAGCAGCGCAAGTAACAGGGCCAGACCTACGCGGGCGGATAGCGGCAGCATTTTTTGCGTACTCATTTCGGACCTCCTTCAGGATGGGAAAACAGGTTGTCCTGTCCGATCACCTGGATCGTCGCGATCGTCTCGCTCGGATACCACATGGCTTTTCGCTCGGTGGGCAGCCATAACAAAAGATTTTTGTCGTTGCGCGTCATCAGATTGCCCTTGACTTGCGCACCGCCCTTGAACTGGAGGCTGGCAACCGGGTAAACCGCGGCGCGCACCAGAATGCCGAAATCGACCGGCAGCAAGAGTGTGTAAACCATGGCGTACACCGCGAGCACAAAGCGAAAAGCCCGAGCCAGCACTGGGGGCCTGATGGGGGGATTCAAGGAAAAAGACAGGCTGACTGCAATCAGCAGCACCAGATAACCGTCAAGAAGGCGCCTGAATTCGCCCAGCAGGAAGGTGCTGCAGCGCTCTCCCTGCATCAGGAGTGAGGCCGCAACCGCCGGTTTTAAACCGATGTCGGCCACCGGAATCAAGGCCTTGCAGTCATCCGTGGCGAGCACACCGGTGCGAAACAGCAGGCTGTCGATGCGGCCCAGCGCGAGCAGCGGGTAAAAAAAGCGGTTGGTGTGGGCAATCAACAGCAGGACCAGCGCAGTGAGCAGCAGCGTGCTGGTGAGCGCCGGGCGCGCTACGTTCAGTGCAGCGCGTCGAACGCTGAACCATTCGACAAAACGGCGCCAGCTTCGGCTGAGGGGTGCGATTTCGCCAAGCAGGACACACAACACGAGCACACTGACCAGTCCGGCACCCAGCGCCAGGACCATTTGCAGCAGGTGGGCGGTCACTGCGAAGAAGAACCGTGCGCCCTCAAGCAGCATCTCCTCGTGCTGAAAATCCACGACCCGCCCGAGCCCGAGCATCGTGAGGTGGGCATGAAAAGCGTAGTAGCCGGTGGCGTAGCAAATAGCCGTCAGCGCAGCCAGTGCACCGCCGAGCCAGGCGAGCGACTCCTTGAGCCGCTGAAACAGTTCCATGCCGCCTCCCTCTTGTTCGATGCTTTCGCGAGGGTCTGACGGCTCTGCCGCCATGACTGATCGGTGAGTTGGCCGCTTGCTATCTGCGGCTTACGCAGTTGGGTGCTTGATTGACTCTATACGGATTGCCGCCGCATTGGCGCATTTGAGCACTCAGAAAGTCTTTGTCAACAAGTAACTGATGTTACGCAGAGAAGGTTTTTAGCCCTGCTGAAAATTACATTCGGGATGAAAATTTTCTCCTCGGACGCAGGTAATTGCCTATGCCAGTGCGTCTTGATGCAAACCCTGAAGTAACTGCACGGCAGCGAATTAGCTATAAAAATAGTAGCTTCTTGTGCGCGCATTCATTGCGTTAGCGGCTATTTTTAATCGCTTTTGCAGTCTCGGTCACCAGTCCGGGGCCTTTGTAGATCAGGCCGGTGTAGATCTGGACCACGTCGGCGCCGGCCCTGATTTTTGAGACTGCGTCAGCACCGCTCATGACGCCGCCGACGCCGATGATGGGAAAACCTTTTCCCAGCGCAGCCCGCAACTGGCCGATCACGCGGTTGCTGGCCGCCAGCACTGGCGCGCCGCTCAGGCCGCCGGTTTCCTCGGCATGGCGCAGGCCCTTGACGGCATCGCGGCTCAACGTGGTGTTGGTGGCGACAACGCCGTCCATGGCGTGGCGTTTGAGGGTGGCGGCAATCACTTCGATTTGGGCATCGTCCAGGTCGGGTGCGATCTTGACAAAAATCGGCACGCGTTTGCCATGCTGGCTGGCCAGGGTTTCGCGGCGCTCGGCGATGCGGCCGAGCAATGCGTCCAGCGCTTCGTCGCTTTGCAGCGCCCGCAGGTTTTTGGTGTTGGGGCTGGAAATGTTGACGGTGACGTAGTCGGCATGGGGATAGACGCCGTCCAGGCAGACAAGATAGTCGTCGACCGCATTTTCAATCGGCGTCGCGGCGTTCTTGCCGATGTTCAGGCCCAGCAGCATGGGCTGTTTGGCATTCTTGTGGCGAACGGCGGATTTCTGCACATTCGCCAGAAAAGCGTCAAGCCCGTCATTGTTGAATCCCAGGCGGTTGATGAGCGCATTGGCTTCGGGCAGGCGAAACATGCGCGGCTTGGGATTGCCGGGCTGGGCTTTGGGCGTCACGGTGCCGACTTCGACAAAGCCAAATCCCATCGCCGCCAGGCCGTCAATGCAGCGGGCGTTTTTATCCAGCCCGGCGGCCATGCCGACCCGGTTGGGAAACTTCAGTCCGGCCAGTTCGATCGGGTCGCTGACCTTGCTGCTGCAGTAAAGGGCTGACAGTGGCGTGCCCTGGGTGCGCGCCAGCGAACTCATGGTCAGTTCGTGCGCGGTTTCAGGGTCAAGCCCGAATAAAAAGGGACGGGCCAGGGCGTAGGGGAGCAGGGACATTGGATAATTCGGGCTGATAGCAGAGGGTTTATGCGGCCTGACAGGCTCGGTAGCCCGCCAGACATGAGCCGCAATTGTCGCAAAAACCCGTTTCATACCCACCCCATCCAGAGAACACCCCATGACCCAAGACGAACTCAAAACCCTGGTCGGCCAGGCCGCGCTGAATTATGTCGAAGCCGGCAGCATTGTCGGTGTCGGCACCGGCTCCACCGTCAATAAATTCATTGATGCGCTGGCCACCATGAAGGACCAGATCGCCGGCGCAGTGTCCAGTTCTGTCGCCTCGACCGAACGCCTGCAGGCGCTGGGCATCAAGGTGTTTGATGCCTCGGAAGTGGACGAGCTGGCGGTGTACATCGATGGCGCCGACGAGGTTGACCATGCCGGTTACATGATCAAGGGCGGCGGCGCCGCGCTGACGCGTGAAAAAATCGTGGCGGCCCAGTCGCGCCGGTTTGTCTGCATTGCCGACGTGTCCAAGCTGGTAAAAACGCTGGGCAGCTTTCCTGTGCCGGTGGAGGTCATTCCCATGGCGACCAGGCGTATCGCGCGTCAGTTCGAGGCCATGGGCGGCAGCGCGACCGTGCGGCACAAAGACGGCAAGCCGCTGGTCACTGACAACGGCCATCACATCCTGGACGTGAGCGGTCTGAAGATTGCCGACCCGCTGGCATTTGAGTCGCAGGTCAACCAGTGGCCCGGCGTGGTGACGGTAGGCGTGTTTGCATTCCAGAAAGCCCAGGTGTGCCTGCTGGGAACGGAAGCGGGCGTCGAAACCCTGGTGTTTTAAATCAGGTTTGCGGCCTCGCCAAACCGTCTAGAACCTGATGCCGGTCGGGTTGTCGCTGGTGGCGGGAGGCTGGACAGGGCGCGCGGCGGGGATATTCCGGCCGGCTCTTGCTTGCGCGTCTTCGCTGGCGGGCGTTGCTGCAGGCGCTGCCTTGATCGCCACCAGCGGCGCAGGCGCAGGCGGCCGGTAGCCTGCCGGTAAGACCGACGACTTGGGATAGCCGGCGGCATTCAGGAATTGGGTCCACTCGGCATCCGAAAATCCCTTGAGCTGCTGGCTCCCGATCGTGAGAAAAGGCAGTGAGGCTTCACCGCTCAATCGCTTCAGCGCCTCGTTGTCTTCAGCCGTCGTTATCGTTCGTTCGCCAAAGGGAATGCCCCGGCTGGCCAGCATGGAGCGGGCCGCACCACAAGGCCCGCAGTGGTCAGTCGTGTAGAGAACCACCGGGTACTTGAGCGCGACCTGCCTCAACTCATAAGGCAGACCGGCTGGCATTGCGCCGGCTGCCGCGTTGGGACTGGCTTCGCTGACTTTGGCATGGCTGACAGAGGGCGGCGGCGGGCGATCAGAAAAAGTCACCTTGCCGTCGGGCCCGATGATGCGATAGACCTGCTGGGCCTGCAGCAGCGGTGAGGCAAGACTGCCGGCCATTAGCGCCAGAGCCAGCAAAGCCTTGGGGGCCAAAAAATGCCGGGTGCTTGATTTCATGGTTCCAGTCGTCGGTCCAGAGCGCAACTTTTAACAGGGTTTTACGCCATGCCCTGATGGCGCAGCAGCGCATCCAGTGAAGGTTCGCGGCCCCTGAAGGCTTTGAACGACTCCATGGCGGGGCGGCTTCCGCCAGCCTCCAGGATGGCCTGGCGGTATTTTATGCCGGTTTCCACCGTGACGGTCGTTTTGCCCGTGCCGGCTTCATTGGCTGCCGCTGCAGTCTCCTCAAATGCCGCATAGGCATCAGCGGACAGCACTTCGGCCCATTTGTAGCTGTAGTAGCCAGCTGCATAACCGCCCGAGAATATGTGGCTGAAAGTATGCGGTGTGCGGCTGTAGGCGGGGGCTGAAATGACCGCCGTTTCCTTGCGCACTTCATTGAGCAGGCCCATCAGGTCTTCATCGGGGTTGTGCGAGGTGTGCAGCAGCATGTCGAACAGCGAAAACTCGACCTGGCGCAGCGTCTGCATGCCGCTCTGGAAATTCTTCGCGGCCAGCATTTTTTCAAACAGTTCGCGCGGCAGCGGCTCGCCGGTATCGACATGGGCCGTCATCTGCCTGAGCACTTCCCATTCCCAGCAGAAGTTTTCCATGAACTGGCTGGGCAACTCGACCGCATCCCATTCGACGCCGCTGATGCCCGAAACATCGTGCTCGTTGACCTGCGTGAGCAGGTGGTGCAGGCCGTGGCCGAATTCATGGAACAGGGTGGTGACATCGTCATGCGTCAGCAGGGCCGGCTTGCCGCCGACGCTGTCGGCAAAATTGCAGACCAGGTGCGCGACCGGCGTTTGCAGCTTGCCGGTGTCCGGGCGCAGCCAGCGGGTGCGAACATCGTCCATCCAGGCGCCGCCGCGTTTGCCGGTGCGGGCCGGCGGGTCAAGGTAGAACTGGCCGACCAGTTCGCCGTCGCGCTCGATGCGGTAGACGGCCACGCCGGGCTTCCACACCGGCGCCGAATCCTCGCGAATCTGCACCTCAAACAGGGTTTCGACAATCCTGAACAGGCCTGCCAGCACCTTGGGCGCGGTGAAATACTGCTTGACCTCCTGCTCGCTGAAGGCGTAGCGCGCTTCCTTGAGCTTTTCGCCGATGTAGGCATAGTCCCAGGGCTGCGGATCGGTCTGCCTCAAGGTTTCAGCGGCAAAAGCGCGCAGGTCGGCGATGTCTTTTTCGGCATAGGGACGCGCACGGCGGGCCAGGTCCCGCAAGAAGGTGACGACTTCTTCGGGTGATTTCGCCATCTTGGCGACTACCGAGACTTCGCCGAAATTCTGGTAGCCCAGCAGACGCGATTCTTCCTGCCGCAGCGCCAGGATTTCACGCATCACGGCGCTGTTGTCAAACTGGCTGAATTCGGCCGGGGCCTGGTCGCTGGCGCGCGTGGTGTAGGCCTGGTAGAGTATTTCTCGCAGGGCGCTACTTTCGGCAAACTGCATGACGGGCAGGTAGCTCGGCATTTTCAGGCTGAGCCGGTAGCCTGCCTTGCCTTCTGTCTCCGCCTGCGCCCTGGCGGTTTGCAGCACATCCTCTGGAATGCCGGCCACCTCGTCGTCGGTGGCGTAATAGGCAAATGCATCCGTGGCGTCGAGCGCATTCTCGCTGAATTTCTGGCTCAGTTCGGCTTGACGCTCCTGGATTTGCGCAAAACGCTCTTTGGCGCTACCTGCGAGTTCGGCACCCGACAGCACAAAATTCCGGATGGCGTTCTTGTGCGCCTGGCGCTGCTCGTCGTTCAGGCTGGCAACGTCGATGGCCTTGTATTTGGCATACAGGCGTTCGTCGGCGCCCAGCCGGGTCCAGAATTCGGTCACGCGGGGCAGGGCGGCATTGTAGGCAGCACGCAATTCAGGCGTATCCGCCACGCTGTTCAGGTGGCTGACGGCACCCCAGGAGCGGCCCAGGTTTTCGGTCGCCACATCGAGTACGCGGGCAATGCCGCTCCAGCTTGCCGGAAAGTCGTCCGCCGTGACTTGCGCCAGTGCGATTTCAGCCTTCGCCAGCAAATCATCCATGGCCGGACCGACATGCTCGGGCAGCATACGGTCAAACAGCGGAAGGTCGGAAAATTCAAGGAGTGGATTGTTCATCACGTCTAGCTGTGGGCGGGTGGGGTGAATCTAAAGGGCTCCACGGCCCTGAAAAACGCAAAACCGACCTGCGAGGCCGGTCAGGCGTTCGGGAAGCAAGCTCAGTCTTGCGCGCGTTTCTTGACGCTGACCTGCTGCCTGGATTTGGCGCGCTTGACGGTGCCGCCCGGTGTCAGGCGCTGGTTGCCGAGCACGCGCAGGGTTTTGACCTCGGGACGCTGGCCGTAGCGCGAGCTGTTTTTCAGCACCTTGACATCGCGCGGGCCGGGCATGCGGTCTTCATTGACCTTTTTTTCCTTTTCGGGAATCGGCCGCCAGAACACCAGCAGCTTGCCGATGTGCTGGATGGGCGCCGCATCGAGTTGGTCAGCCAGGGACCGAAACATCTCTTCGCGGCCGCTCCGGTCGTCGGATTGGACCCGCACCTTGATGAGTCCGTGGGCCGTCAGTGCGGCGTCGATTTCTTTCTTGACGCCTTCTGTGAGGCCGTCGGAGCCGATCATCACGACGGGGTTGAGGTGGTGCGCTTCAGCGCGGTGATCTTTGCGCTGGGCAGGGGTAAGTTGTATTTGAGCCATGCCCAATTATCGGTGGAGTCGGGAAGACGACAATAGGCCTCATGAAAGTAAATGCCAAGCCCGACCATAAGCTGCTTCCCAAAGCCACCAAAGTCATTGCCAAGGGCGATGCCAAAGGTAAAAAAGTTAACAAAGCGTGGCTGCACGACCATATCAACGACCCGTATGTGAAACAGGCCCGTAAAGAGGGCTACCGTGCGCGTGCGGCCTTCAAATTGAAAGAAATGGATGAAACGCTGGGGCTGATCAAGCCGGGCTATTGCGTGGTGGACCTTGGCAGCACGCCGGGCGCCTGGAGCCAGTATGTGCGGCGCAAGCTTTCCCCGACCGGCGCGGCGGTGGGGGCACTCAATGGCCGCATCATCGGACTGGACCTTCTGCCCATGGAACCTATCGAGGGCGTGGTGTTCATCCAGGGCGATTTTCGCGAGCCCGAAGTGCTGGAAAAGCTGGAGCAGGCCTTGTCCACGGACAAAGGGCCGGTCAAGGTGGACCTTGTTATTTCGGATATGGCGCCCAATCTGTCCGGTATCGAGTCGGCGGACGCGGCGCGCATTGCCCATCTGGTCGAGTTGGCGGTGGAATTCGCCCAGACCCGGATGAAACCGGACGGCGCGCTGGTCGTCAAGCTGTTTCATGGCAGTGGCTATGACGAGTTGGTCAAGCTGTTTCAGGCCAGCTTTAAAGTGGTCAAGCGCATGAAGCCCAAAGCTTCGCGGCCCAACTCCTCTGAAACCTTTTTGGTCGGCAGAGGCCTGAAGAACGTGACATAAGCGTGAAATGGGTGGGTTTGAAGCCGTAATAGTCTGTTAAATCCGCATCAAGCAAAGGGGCGCAGGCCGGATTGAACGGTTTATGCCCTTGAAACGCCTAAAATCGGACACATGTGCCATCCAATCGGCTTTGGGTTCATCCATCGGAGTAGTCCTTGAATAATCAGTGGTTTTCTAAAATTGCAATCTGGCTGGTCATCGCCATGGTGCTTTTCACCGTGTTCAAGCAATTTGATACACGCAGTGGTACAGGCTCCAATTACCTGGGCTATTCCGAGTTCCTCGAAGAGGTTCGCGGCAAGCGCATCAAGGCAGCGACCATCGCGGAAGGTCAGGGCGGCACTGAAATTATTGCCACCACAACGGACGACCGAAAAATCCGCACCACGGCGACCTATCTTGACCGCGGACTGGTCGGTGACCTGATTGCCAACGATGTGAAGTTTGACGTCAAGGCGCGCGAAGAAGGCTCATTGCTCATGACCCTGCTGGTCAGTTGGGGGCCGATGCTGTTGCTGATTGGCGTGTGGGTGTATTTCATGCGGCAGATGCAGGGCGGCGGCAAGGGCGGTGCGTTCAGCTTTGGCAAATCCAAGGCCCGCATGCTGGATGAATCGACCAATACCGTGACCTTTGCCGATGTCGCCGGTTGCGACGAGGCCAAGGAGGAAGTCAAGGAAGTGGTCGATTTCCTGAAAGACCCGGCCAAATTCCAGAAGCTCGGCGGCCGCATTCCGCGTGGCCTGCTGCTGGTCGGCCCTCCGGGTACCGGTAAAACCCTGCTCGCCAAGGGCATCGCCGGTGAAGCCAAGGTTCCTTTCTTCTCGATTTCCGGTTCCGATTTTGTTGAAATGTTCGTCGGCGTGGGCGCTGCCCGGGTACGCGACATGTTCGACAACGCCAAGAAAAACGCGCCCTGCATCATCTTCATCGATGAAATTGACGCCGTCGGCCGCCAGCGTGGCGCTGGCGTGGGTGGTGGCAATGATGAGCGCGAGCAGACGCTGAACCAGATGCTGGTCGAGATGGACGGCTTTGAAACCAATGTCGGCGTGATTGTGGTGGCTGCCACCAACCGTCCCGACATTCTGGATGCCGCCTTGCTGCGCCCCGGCCGTTTTGACCGCCAGGTCTATGTCACGCTGCCCGACATTCGTGGCCGCGAACAGATTCTGAATGTCCACATGCGCAAGGTTCCGCTCGGCCAGGATGTCAACGCCAGTGTGATTGCCCGCGGCACGCCCGGCATGTCGGGCGCCGATCTGGCCAACCTCTGCAATGAAGCGGCCCTGATGGCTGCGCGCCGCAGTGCCCGCGTCGTCGAGATGCAGGACTTCGAGAAAGCCAAGGACAAGATCCTGATGGGCCCTGAGCGCAAGAGCATGGTCATGCCCGAAGAAGAGCGCCGCAACACGGCCTACCACGAGTCCGGCCACGCGCTGCTCGGCAAGATGCTGCCCAAGTGCGATCCGGTTCATAAAGTCACCATCATTCCGCGTGGCCGCGCGCTGGGCGTCACGATGAGCCTGCCGGCGCAGGACCGCTACAGCTATGACCGCGAGTACATGCTCAGCCAGATCAGCATGTTGTTCGGTGGCCGTATCGCTGAAGAGGTGTTCATGAACCAGATGACGACTGGCGCCAGCAATGACTTTGAGCGCGCCACGGCACTGGCCCGCGACATGGTCACGCGTTATGGCATGACCGATGCGCTTGGCCCCATGGTCTATGCCGAAAATGAAGGCGAAGTGTTTCTGGGCCGCTCGGTCACCAAGACCAACAACATGAGCGAAGCCACCCTGCAAAAGGTCGATACCGAAGTGCGCCGCATCATCGATCAGCAGTACGCCCAGGCGCGCAAGCTGATTGAGGACAACAAGGACAAGATGCACGCCATGGCGAAGGCTTTGCTCGAATGGGAAACGATTGACGTCGAGCAGATGGACGACATCATGGCAGGCAGGGAGCCGCGTCCTCCGAAAGACTGGACGCCACGCAATTCCTCCGTCGGCGAAGGGGGGGGCGGTCCCAGCGGCGGCAGTCCTGCCGTCAGCACCGATCCGGCACCGACCGTGGCTTGATCCGCCTGCGCAGATTAAAAATGATCAAAAGCCGGGGCCAGTCCCCGGTTTTTCTTTGGCTGCCAGCTTTTGGCAGAAACCCAACCCGAATGACAAGGCACTTTCCGTGATCTGGCAAACCTCACGCTTTCAGATTGATTTATCGCGTCCGCGCGTCATGGGTATCGTCAACGCAACGCCAGACTCATTTTCTGACGGCGGCAAATACTATTCCCCTGTCGACAGCTTTTCACGTGTTCTCGGGCACTGCGAACAGTTGATCAGGGACGGCGCCGATCTGCTGGACATTGGCGGAGAATCCACCCGCCCCGGGGCACCGCCCGTTTCGCTGCAAGAAGAGCTGGCGCGCGTGTTGCCTGTCGTCCGGCATGCGGCCAGTCTCGGTGTGCCGGTTTCCGTGGATACCTACAAGCCCGAGGTGATGCGCGCCGTGCTGGATTTGGGCGCCGACATCATCAATGACATCTGGGCACTGCGCCAGCCCGGCGCCGTGCAGGTCGTGGCCGCGCACCAAGGTTGCGGTATTTGCCTGATGCACATGCATCGTGAGCCGCAAACCATGCAGGCCGTTCCCATGGAAGGCGATGTCGTGCCGCAAGTGCTTTCTTTTCTGGAGCGCGCAGCGCACGACCTGCAGGCTGCTGGCGTTGAAAAGGCGCGCATTGTGCTGGACACCGGCGTGGGTTTTGGGAAAACCGTTGCGCAGAATTTTTCGCTGCTGGCGCGTCAACCCGAGTTCCTGGCGGCTGGCTATCCGCTGCTGGCTGCCTGGTCGCGCAAGTCCTCGCTGGCGGCCGTCTGCGGGTCGCCCGGCGCAGAAAGTGAAGCGCTCGACATGGCCGAACGCATGGTTCCCAGCGTGGCGGCTGCCTTGCTGGCCGTTGAGCGTGGTGCGCGTATCGTGCGTGTTCATGATGTGCATGAAACCGTGCAGGCGCTTAAGGTCTGGGCGGCTGCGAGCTGACGTTTCAAGGCGGATTGCTGCAATGCACAATAATCTGCACTTGAACAGTGC
>JBDSZF010000023.1:0-2581 GCA_039925285.1 Polaromonas sp. | reverse complement strand
AGACCTGGCTGGCGATGAAACAGGGAGCGTGAGCTGCACCGCCACGGTCGAAACCGTCGGCCCCACCGGCGTCGAGATGGAGGCGCTGATGGCTGTCAACATCGCCCTGCTGACAATTTACGACATGTGCAAGGCCGTGGACCGGGGCATGCTCATTACCGACGTCAAGTTGATGGAGAAGCATGGCGGGAAGTCGGGCAGCTTTGTCGCGGGCAGTACTTGAGGAATTAGCCCTTTTGTGATGAACTGACGGCATGCAACTGGAACTGACACCCCTTCGTCATGCGCTTGCCAGCCTGAAGCGGGGCTTGGAACGCCGCCGCACCAGCCTGGCCGATGAGGAAGTTCGCGACGCCTGCATTCAGCGGTTTGAATACTGCTTCGAGTTGAGCTGGAAAATGCTCAAGCGCCAGATCGAGTTTGAACTCGGCAACACGGCGGAAGTTGACGGCTACAGCAAACGCACGCTGTTCCGGGTTGCAGCCGAGCGCGGCCTGATTTCTTCACCCGAGCCGTGGTTTGTCTATCTCGTGCAGCGAAATAAAACTTCTCACGCCTACGATGCCCGAGTGGCCATGGAGGTTGCGGCAGTACTTGAAGACTTTTTACTCGATGCCCAGTCGGTTCTGACGACGCTGGAAAGCCGCGATGCTTGACCTGACGCCGACTCAAAAAGTCCTGGTCTGCGCGATTGTCGATGCGCATCTTTCACGCCAGCGCGTGCGGGTGTTCGGCTCGCGTGCGCAGCGCAGCTCCAAGCCGTTTTCCGACCTTGACCTGCTCGTGCTTGGAAACCCTTTAGACCCTCAACTACGCGGCGCTTTAGAAGAGGCATTCGACGAGTCTGATCTGCCGTTTCGGGTCGATATCGCCGAGGCGGCAACGCTCAGTCCCGAGTTCCGGGCAAGAATTGAGCCGCAAGCCGTGCCGCTGAATTGAATCAACCGGGAACCTTGCCCTCTTGCGCCCAACGCGCATGCTCCTTCGGAAAAGCCGCCCGGTAGCGCGCCAGATACCGCAGGGCTTCGTCATCGCGGCCCAGCATCACGGCGCTTTCAATCAGCTTTTCAATCACGCGCGGCTCGGGCGAGTAGTGCAGCAGCTCCAGCGCCATGGCATGCACGGCAGCGGCATTCTCAAGCGTGAGTTCAGTGATGCTCAACTCCGCAAAAAGCGCCTGATCGTGGAACAGCCAGCTGCCGCGAATCTTGTCCAGCGTATCGTCGCGATAGGCCGCGCTGCGCTCTGCGGGCGACAGGTAAATCTGGCTGACGCGGTCATAGCTGACCGCCGCGCCCACCAGCATCGCTACCATAGTGATAGCGGCCAGCGCTTGTAAATACGGAACCAGAGGAATTTTCAGTCCAGCCTCTTGCTGAAAATGGCGGCTCGATGACTGGCCCGCGCCCCAACCCGGGCACAGCAGCGCGACAGACAGACCGGCCGCGATCTGGAACGGCCCGTACCACAGCGGATATTCGAGCAGGCTGTGCAGCCCGATCACTGCCAGCACGCCCCAGGCCATCTGCCGCACCGGGCTGGTTTCGTGCCAGGGCTGGGCGCGCCACACCAGCCAGCCCAGCCCGCCCAGAATAAGCACGGCCGCCGGAACGCCCAGCAGCACGGCCAGATGCAGCGGCAGGTTGTGCGCGTTGTCGAGGATTTCGCAAAAGCGCGGCCCCGGGTAGAGCGTGATGAAATGCGCATAGTCCAGCTCACCCCAGCCCCAGCCCAGCCACGGTTTTTGGGCAATCAGCGTCAGCACGTTGGCCCACAGCACCTTGCGGCTGGCGCAGGCCGGGATTTCCTCCACCATCCGGCCAAACAGGCCGCCGCTGCGCACGCCGGTGGTCAGCTCCAGCAACCAGGGCAGCATGAGAACGGCCAGGCCATAGGCCAGCAAGGCCTGCAGCGCAAACACCAGCCAGCGCCTTCGGCCCGGCAGGCTCCACCAGGCGACCAGCACGGCAATCAGCAGCCACTGCAGCAAGCCCGTGCGCGAACTGCTGACGGCATTGCCCAGCGCCAGCAGCCAGGCCAGCAGGTAAGCCCACCAGGGCATGCGCCCGCCCTGCGCCTGCGGTTCAAGCCTTCCCGGCAGCGCCAGCCAGCCCATCAGCGCGACCAGACCGATGCTCGTCAGCGTGGCGAACTGGTTGCGCTGGCGCAGGTTGGCGAACGCTACGCCCGCATCAGGCTGGCTGATCCAGGGGCTAAAAACCGGCGCCAGCCCAAAATACTGCACCAGACCGATCACCGCACTGATCACGGCAGCCACGATCCAGCCAGCGGCCACCAGCCTGGCGTCGAGGCTGCGCCGGAACAGCCACAAGATCACTGCGCACAGCGCCGAAAGCAGCCATGGCCAGACATTGGGCGTGGGGCCGGCGGTGTAGGGGCTGACCCAGGGCAGAAGCAGGAATGCGGTCAGCCACAAGGACGGCAAATCACGGGCTTTTAGAGTTGTTTCTTGCACTGGAAAATTAATGGATGGATTCGACCCTGTTCGGTTTTAACCTTACCCTTGGTTAAGGGCAACAAGCCCGATACGGTTCAGTTCAATCAATAAACGGATGGGGTC
>JBDSZF010000022.1:0-5768 GCA_039925285.1 Polaromonas sp. | reverse complement strand
TCATCTCCGGCATTCCGTTTTCAACCATGCCGCCCGACGTCTCGGACCGGGTCGCCGCAACCATTGCCAGGGTGCTGCGGCCGGGCGGCCGCTTCGTCGCCTACCAGGTCCGCGCCCACGTCGCCGGCTTCATGTCGCCCTATCTCGGTCCGCCCGACAAGTGCTGGGAAGTCATGAACATGCCGCCGGTGCGCGTGTACACCTGGGTCAAGCCCGAGGAGCATTGAGCAAGTCCGGGGCAGGAGCAGCGCCATCATTGCGCCGCCCACCTAAACATCTTCGGGGCCTATGTTGATGAAGGTGGGCTCCATGAACATGAGCTCCCACAAGTGCCCGTCAAGGTCCTGAAAACCATGCTGGTACATAAAACCGTGGTCGGCTGCCTTGTTGGGTGTTTTCGCGCCCACAGCCACCGCCTTGCGCACCATATCGTCCACCGCCTCCCGGCTTTCTCTGGACAGGCACACAATCACCTCGGTGCTTTTCGTCGCGTCGCAGATCGGGTGGGGTGTGAAGGTTTTGAAAAACCCTTCCAGCAGCAGCATCACGTAAATGCCCTCGCTCACGATCATGCAGGCGGCCTTCTCGTCGGTGAACTGGGCATTGAACGTGAAGCCAAGCTGCTTGAAAAACCGGATCGACTTTTCAAGGTTTTTAATCGGCAGGTTCACGTAGATTTCGGTGGCCATGTGCTTCTCCTTCGATGCTTGAATGGCCGGTTCGAAATTGACGAACCGGCAGATGTCCGGGGCAAGACATCTTTATCAACACCATAGGCTGGCTTTTTATGCAAAGCGTGTGCATCAGACAAAGCGCCGTCCTCCTGTCGGTCGTCGCCACACGGCAAACGGCGGCGCGTTCTGTAAGCAAAGCGGCGGAGATGCCGTCTATCGGCCCACCACCGACCAGCCCGCGTGGAGGTTGGCCTTGTCGTTCTCATATTCCCACTTGGTGCCGCAGCGGTCGCAGCGGTACTGGGTGATGGTCACCAGATGGTTGCCGCGCTTTTCCTGGCGGTTGTTGCCCTGCACCAGTTCGGGATGCCCGGGCGCCTTGCGCCAGTTGCGCTGGATGCCGGCGCACGAATCGCACAGCGCCATCTTCTTCAATTCGTTCTGTCGGTTCAGGTCTTCGGTCATGGTGTTGCTGCTTTTCAGGTGGGGCGAGGTTGCATGGGGTGTCGGGGGTCGATTGTCGCTCTTCGGTCATCGGCGTTGATGCGAACTTCCCGTCAGGCGCCAGCGGCTTTGCCGCGCGGCAAACGCAGGCTGCGCAGACGCTGGTGCGCGGCGTCTTCCATGTCCACCGGCAACTGCTGTTTGGCATTCAGGTAGTGGTTGGTGAACACCTCCAGGTAAGCCTCCAGGGTTTGCGCCGCATGCGTCTCACCGGCCAGCGCCATGCACAGCGCCGCCACCTCCGAAGTGCAGAAGTGGCTGTCGCGCTGGGAGCGGCGCAGGCGGTAGCTGGAGAGCTGCTCGCTCTGCAGGCTCAGCACCGGCAAATGGTCCAGATAGGGGCTCTTGCGAAACATCTTGCGCGCCTCGGGCCAGGTGGCGTCGAGCAACACAAACAGCGGCCGCTTTCCGTCATGCGGATCGGTGGCTTGCACCTCTGACACGACGCGCCCGTCCGCCACAAATTCTCCCGGAAACACCAGATACGGCTGCCACTGCGGATCGGCCAGCAGGGCCAGCAGCGCAGGGTCCACCTCGGTGCGCGCCCAGCCAAAGGCAGACGTCTCGGCCACCACATCGGCAATCAGCCAGCCCGTGTTGCTGGGCTTGAGCGGCTCGATGTCGGCCATGATCAGGCACACGGCCGCACGCGCAGGCACGGCCGGGCGCAAGGCACACAGGCAATGGCTGGGAATCAGACGGCAACCGGCGCAGCGCTCCCCGCGCGGACCGCCACGGGCCAGAAAGGGTTTGGCGCTGCGCGCCAGGCGGGCGGTGCGCAGGCGGGAGACGGCGTGGGGCAAGGGGGCGGGTTGGGATGATGCGGCTTGGCTGGACATCGGATGGACTGTAGCAGTGGGGCGTAATACACACGCGTCAACCTTGTGAATCCGTTGCAGCTGCAGAAACTACCGGCGCTGATTGCCAGCAAAGGCAATGCGGTCATTAATCGACTATTCTCCGCACAAGGTGCGGTGAATGAGCGCCATAATGACCGCATGAATACTGCGGACGACCTTCTTTATATCTGGCAGCAGCCCGACTGGCCGCACTGGCGCTTTGACGCGGCTGCCCTGGCCGAACCGCTGGCACGGGCGCATCGCGCACAGGGCCATTTGCTGGGGCGCATGGCCGGGCTGGGGCTGGCGCAGCGCGAGCAGGCTACGCTGCAGGTGCTCACGCAAGAGGTCATCAAGACCAGCGAGATCGAGGGCGAACGGCTTGAACCTCAATCCGTTCGCTCGTCCATCGCACGCAGGCTGGGCATGGACATCGGCGCGCTGGCGCCATCAGACCGGCATGTAGAGGGCGTCGTGGACATGGTGCTGGATGCTACCGGCCGCTTTGACCAGCCCTTGAGTACCGCGCGGCTGTTCGGCTGGCACGCCGCCTTGTTTCCCACCGGCTACAGCGGCATGACGCGGATTCGGATTGGTGCGTGGCGCGACGATGCCAACGGCCCCATGCAAGTCGTCTCCGGCTCGGCCAGACGGAAAAAAGTTCACTACCAGGCGCCACCGGCCAACAGGCTTGCGACCCAGACCGACCAGTTTTTGCAGTGGTTCAATGCCGATGCGCCGGGCGATGCGCTCATCAAGGCCGGCCTGGCCCACCTGTGGCTGGTCACCCTGCACCCGTTTGATGACGGCAACGGCCGCATCTCACGCGCCGTGGGGGACATGGCACTGGCCCGCGCAGAGGGTACAAGCCAGCGCTTTTACAGCCTGTCGGCCCAGATTCAGCGCGAGCGCAATGCCTATTACGACCAGCTTGAAGCCACGCAAAAAGGCACGCTCGATGTCACGGCATGGCTGGCCTGGTTCCTGGGCTGCCTGCTGCGCGCCGTCGAAGGCGCAGACGATATCCTGGCAGCGGTGCGCGGCAAGGCTGAGTTCTGGCAACGCTGGGCGGGCAGGCCCCTGAACGAGCGGCAAATCAAGCTGATCAACCGCCTGCTCGATGGCTTCGAGGGCAAGCTGACCACGGCCAAATGGGCAGCCATCGCCAAGTGTTCCACCGACACGGCGTTGCGCGACATCAGCGATTTGCTGGCTTGCGGCGTGTTGCGCAAGCTGGAGGGCGGGGGGCGAAGTACCGGTTATGAACTGGCCAAAGGCGATGAGCCTGCCGGGGCGCTGCCGTCCAGCGCTTCATCGTCGGACGAAGATTTGAATAAAAAAGGCCTTTAGCGCAGGTGCTGCCTTCGCAGGCAGCTATTAAATCAGGCGCAATCAGGCGGCAGCGCCTTACGCATCCGCGCGTTCGCCAGAATCCCTTCGTGCATCAATTGTCCAGACAGCGTCTGGACAATTGCAGAGTGGCCTCCAAAAAGGCTAGCCGCAGAGGATGGTCAAAGACATGATTCATGCGATAAATCAGGCCAATAAGTATCCATAACAAATTGTTTTATATAGTATTTCGGTATAAAATCAGAAAACCGACTAATATACCGAAATGATTGAAGCCAACGCCTCAATTTCGCGCCAGTACATTGATGCCGTCTCGGTTTTCGAGGCGCTGGAAGAAGCGCTTGAAGAGGCCGCGCAGGTTCGTGGCGGCATGTACTGGCATGCCGGCCCGCCTGCATCGCCAGACGCCAAATACCTGGTGCGAACCACGCCTGCCGGCGCCGAAACCAGCCTGGGCGCGCGCACAGCCGAAACCGAGGCCATCCATGCCCGGTTCACGCAAAGAAAACGCGAAAGCGCCGAGCGCGTGTCCGGCTTGCAGGCCGCGCTGGTGCAGCAGCAGCGGCTTAACCGTGCCCTGCGCGTCGGGCGGGTGGACCCGCTGGTGGTCGCCTTGCTGGCCCGCCTGGCCAGCACCCGGCTGAGCGAACACTTTCGCGTGGTCGGCACCCATGCGCTTTACGCCTACGAGGCCGCCGCTGGCGTTCGTCTGGACGCAGAAACCCTGGCGACGCGCGACACTGACCTGCTGTGGGACACGCGAAAGCGGATTATTTTTTCCACGCAACTGGCCCGCGTCAGCAGTTCGATGCTGGGCGTTTTGAAGAAAGTGGACGCCACGTTCCGCATGCGCAAGAGCCAGAAATACACCGCCGTCAACAAAGACGGTTTTGAAGTGGACATCATCCGCCGGGAGCAGGCTGGCGACGACCCGCACCCCATCAGGCTCAGCGATGAAGACGACGATTTCTGGGTCGCCCAGGCGCGCCGCGCCAACGTGTTGCTGGACTCGCCCGGCTTTTCCGCGGTGATCGTGGCCAGCAACGGCAGCATGGCGCGCATGAACACCGTCCACCCGGCGACGTTTGTCGCCTTCAAACGCTGGATGTCCACCCAGACAGAGCGCGAAGCCATGAAGCGCCGCCGCGATGCGCTGCAGGCTGACGCGGTGCAGGAACTGCTTGAGAAATACCTGCCGCAGCTTTGAAGGGTTTGTGGCTGGCAGGCTGAACAGGCCTAGCGAGGGAAATTAGGTCAAATCCGGCTTTACCGCACGGCCTGTCTGCATGGGCAGCTATTAATTCAGGATCAACAGGAGACTGCTCCTTGTCCACCTGCGCATCCGCCGGCCTCCGGTTCCATGCACCAGCCGTGTGAAATTGGATTTAATTGGAATCTGACCCCGATTTCATTCGCCCTTGCACCCACCCAGCGCAACGCACTCTTTTTTCAGCGCGGAAAATTCTTCTCGCAAGTCCCGGTTGTGGGTGTCGCAGCGTGTGGCGACCGCCGTCATCTCTGCCGAAATCGAGCCTTCCCATGTCGCCCCGGCCAGATTGTTTTTAGCTGATAACTTCTGGGCCTTAAGCGCACTCAACTGCTGGTCACATTCGGCCCGCTGACGGTAAATGGCGTCATTGGCATAGGGCACCAGGCGTTCATCCAGGTCAGCCTTGCGGCGCTCGCGCTGGCTGGCCGCCGTCGAGGCATTCAAACGATCTGCCTCTGTTTGTTTTTTAGGCGCGGCTTGCGCCCCCACTGCCAGGGGCGCGGGTGTCGCCGGGGCATGACCCGATGCCGGGCGCACTTCAATGGCCCCGCCCTTGTTGGTGCAGGGTGCATCCTGATAGGTCACCTTGCCATCCGGCCCGGTGCATTTATTGACCGCCCAGGCCGGGGCGCAGAGCGCCGACAGCGCAGCAGCGATGAGCAAAAGCTTCATGAAGTTTTCCCTTGATAGTTTGTTTTGCGGGTTGCAGGGATAAAAATCGCTATCAGTTGGTTACATGCTAAACATTTTGAAACATGCACCCATAAATCATGGTTTTTATTGACCTGTGCGGTTGGGTTGCCTGTCAGACACCGTAGCGCGGTCTTGCGGGCGTGCCGCCAGGTTGCGCTGGCAGCCCGGGAAACTATTCAGCGCGCCAAGGCAGCGCCTTGCTGGGGCGCGGGCAGTGCCCGGTTCAGCTGAAGTCCTGAACCGTCGTCGAGGTCAGGGTGAAATTGCGCTGGAGTTCGGCCAGCAGCTGGAACTCTTGCTGGATAGTTTTTGCCAGGGTTTGCAGGACGATCACTTCTGTTTCCAGAACGGGCAACTGCGTGGCTTGGGCGGCGAATGCGGCTGGGCGTGCTTTCTGGTCTTGCAGCGAAGCGGAAATCGAGGCGACATCGTGCTTGA
>JBDSZF010000021.1:0-4207 GCA_039925285.1 Polaromonas sp. | reverse complement strand
AATTACCTCGATGACCGCAAAGGCACAGCCAAAGCATTGCCAGAAATCCGCATGACTTATGCCCGGGTTCTGCTCGACGCGCAGCGTTATGCAGAAGCCACGGCCCAGCTACAGATCGTGACGCGCGACAAGCCCGATTATCCGGAAGGCTGGCTGGTGCTGGGCTCCTTGCAACTGCAGGAGAACCAGCATGCACCGGCGCAGGCCTCGCTGGAGCGCTATATCGCGCTGGCCCAGCAAGCACCGCAGCCTGAACGCAACCCTGGTCTGACCCAGGCCTATCTGGCCCTGTCGCAACTGGCCGAAAAGCGCAAGGACTATGCGGCAGCGGAAAGCTGGCTGGGCAAGATTGAAAACTCGTCGGACCTGGCGCAGGCGCAAATCCGTCGCGCCTCCATTCTGGCAAGCCAGGGCAAGCTGGAGGAAGGCCGGCGCCTGATCCGCGAGTTGCCCGAACGCACGCCCGAACAAGCCCGCTTGAAACTCAATGCCGAAGTCGGTCTGCTCCGGGAGTTCAAGCAATTCCGCCTGGCCCATGAAGTGCTGACCCAGGCGCTGGCCAAAAGACCCGATGACACCGACCTGCTTTATGAGCAGTCCATGCTGGCTGAAAAACTCGGTTCACTCGACGAAATGGAGCGCCTGCTGCGCCAGGTCATCCAGCTCAAGCCCGACTATCACCAGGCCTACAACGCCCTGGGCTATTCATTGGCCGATCGCAATATGCGCCTGCCCGAGGCGCGGGAGCTGATCCGCAAAGCGATCGAGTTCGCGCCGGCCGACCCCTTCATCAAGGACAGCCTGGGCTGGGTCGAATTTCGCATGGGCAACAAGCTTGGGGCGGCGCAGATTTTCGAGGCGGCCTACAAAGCCAGGCCGGATGCCGAAATTGCCGCGCATTTCGGCGAAGTGCTCTGGAGCCTGGGCCAGCGCGACCGCGCCATGACGATCTGGAAAGAGGGCCAGCTCATCAACCCCGACAACGAAACTCTGCTTGAGACGCTCAAACGCTTCAAGATCAAGCCGTAAGCCAGGAAACACCTTGAATTTCTCCGCCCGGCTGCGTTCCCTTCTTGTTTACGGATCCTTTGTTGCTACTTTTTTAGTAGCTGGCTGTGCCCATCCTATAAGCACTAATGCATTCAATGAGTCAAGAAAAGAGTTTTGGTCCGGGCGTATCAGCCTGCATGTACTGAGCGATCCCGAGCAGTCTTTTTCGGCCGGTTTTGAGCTTAAAGGCAAGTCCGAGCGCGGCGAGTTGACGCTGATCAGCCCGCTCGGAAATGTACTGAGTGTCCTGCGCTGGTCCCCCGGCGAAGCGGAGCTTGATTCAGGCAACCAGAAAATCCAGCGCTTCGCTTCTGTCGATGCCTTGATGGCGCAGGCCACGGGTGCAGCCGTGCCATTGAAAGCGCTGTTTGCCTGGCTGCAAGGCGACAACGCCCATGTCAGCGGCTGGTCTGCCGACCTGTCGCGGCACAGTGAAGGCCGAATTTCTGCCAAAAGAGCCCAACCGGCGCCCGCGGCCGACCTGCGTGTCGTGTTGGACCAATAAAACTTTGCCTGTTTGATTACACCGGTTTTTTTTGAATGACTCCAGCGTGACACACCCCGTTATCTCTTCACGGCCGCTCAAGGCGCTGTACGACGTTCCTGCCCCAGCCAAGCTCAATTTGTTTTTGCACATCACAGGCCGCCGGCCCGACAGCTACCATTTGCTGCAGTCGGTCTTCATGCTGATCGACTGGTGCGACACGCTGCACTTTGAATTGCGCACCGACGGGCAGATCAGCCGCACCGACCTCAACAGCCGGGCGCAAGGCGTTTCTGAAGCGTTGCCAGCCGAGGATCTGGCCGTGCGCGCTGCCCGGTCCTTGCAGGCGGCTTGCGGCACGTCTCTGGGCGTTCATATCAGCCTGGAAAAAAATATTCCGTCGCAAGCTGGCATGGGCGGCGGCTCGTCCGATGCGGCCAGCTGTCTGCTGGCGCTGCAACGCCTTTGGGGCGTGCGCCTGCCACCGCAAGACCTGCAGGCCATCGCCCTTTCGCTGGGCGCAGACGTGCCTTTTTTCCTCTCGGGCGGACATGCCTGGGTGGAAGGAATTGGCGAGAAAATCACCCCTGTCACGCTGCCAGCGGCAAGGTTTTTGGTGGTCAAACCAGCCGCGGGAGTTTCGACTCAAGATATTTTCAGGGCACCCGACCTGAAACGGGATACAGAGCCTGCTACAATACTAGGCTTTGCTGCATATGCAAATGGTCTGGTTTTCGGATTTGGCCATAACGACTTGCAGCCGGTAGCGCAGAAGATGTGTCCGCAGATTAAGCAGTCCATAAACTGGTTAGAATCTCAGCAACTTCAAGGACGCATGACCGGTTCTGGAAGTGCTGTATTTGCACAGATTTTGCATGACGCTGATCTTTCAGCCGCCCCTGGCGACTGGATCATTCGAAAATGCAGAAATCTGGAATTGCATCCTCTGGCCGGTTGGTAAAATAGCCGCTCTTAAGAATGTGTTGGCAAGCGACGATTTATAGGTCGGTTGTTGGTAACAACAATTGTCCTGTGTAGGGGTGTCGCCAAGTTGGTTAAGGCACCGGATTTTGATTCCGGCATTCGCAGGTTCGAATCCTTCCACCCCTGCCAAATTTTCAGACCCGCCCGGTGCGGGTCTGTGTTGACTACAGACCTCGCGCGATGTGTATCCGCGAGGTCTTCAGACCCGCAATGTGGCGGGTTTGTGTATTTTGGGAACACCTGCAACAGCACTCACCGAGAAATAGTTTTTGCACCGTGCTTCCCGTGCGCCTCTTGCCTCGATCAACATTTCACCCACCTTTCAAATCCGATAGCAGCTGGGCACCACATGCAAACGCACCAACCCGACTTCCTGGTTTTTACCGGCAATGCCAATCCAAGCATGGCCGCTGAAATTACCCAACACCTTGGCACTTCACTGGGCGCTGCCCATGTAGGACGTTTTTCAGACGGTGAAGTTACCGTCGAAATCCAGCAGAACGTGCGTACCCGCGACGTATTTGTGGTGCAGTCCACCTGTGCGCCGACCAACGACAACCTGATGGAATTGCTCGTCATGGTCGATGCGCTCAAACGGGCTTCGGCGGAGCGGATTACCGCCGTGATTCCCTATTTTGGCTATGCCCGGCAGGATCGCCGCCCGCGTTCGGCCCGGGTTCCCATCACCGCCAAAGTCGTGGCCAACATGCTGCAAGCCGTCGGTGTCACGAGTGTTCTGACCATGGACCTGCATGCCGACCAGATCCAGGGATTTTTTGACATTCCGGTGGACAACATTTATGCGTCGCCGGTACTGCTGGGCGACTTGCGCCAGCGAAACTACACCGACCTGATGGTCGTTTCGCCCGATGTCGGCGGCGTGGTGCGTGCCCGTGCCTTGGCCAAGCAGCTCGGCTGCGACATGGCCATCATCGACAAACGACGTCCGAAGGCCAATGTGTCCGAAGTGATGCATGTGATTGGCGACATTGACGGCCGCAACTGCGTGATCATGGATGACATGATCGATACGGCCGGCACGCTGGTCAAGGCAGCCGAAGTGCTCAAAGAACGCGGCGCCAAAAAAGTTTATGCCTATTGCACCCATCCGATTTTTTCGGGGCCTGCCATCGAGCGTATTACCCACGGTGACGCGCTCGATGAGGTGGTGGTCACCAACACCATTCCGCTGAACCCGAACGCACTGGGTTGCACCAAGATTCGCCAGCTCTCCGTGGCGCCGCTGATCGCTGAAACCATTCAGCGCATCGCCAAGGGACACTCTGTCATGAGTTTGTTTTCGGACCAGGATCAACCTGATCTGATCTGAAGCAAAAAGCCGGCTGCACAGCACGAAGACTTTGCGAAGTCCTTGGCGCTTGAGCAGTCTTTTTAAGTCGGGGTGAACTGGTCGCGGTCCACCCGTTTTGGAGAAGATTATGAAATTCGTCGCTTTTGAGCGCGCCATGCAGGGTACGGGTGCGAGCCGCCGTCTCCGCATCACCGGCCGCACGCCCGGTATTGTTTATGGTGGCACCGGTGAACCCATCCTGATCGAAATCGATCACAACACCCTGTGGCACGCCATCAAGAAAGAAGCCTTCCATGGCGCCATCCTTGAGATGGAATTGAACGGCAAGGACCACAAGGTTTTGCTGCGCGACCTGCAAATGCACCCCTACAAGCAGC
>JBDSZF010000020.1:0-4702 GCA_039925285.1 Polaromonas sp. | reverse complement strand
TGAGACCAATATGGGTCACATGGCACAGATGCTGCCAGGCCGTGGCATTTAATCAACGACGAACAAGGAGTAATACATGCCTCGCGTCAAACGTGGTGTAACGGCTCGCGCCCGCCACAAAAAAGTTTTAGCCCTTGCAAAAGGTTTTCGCGGTCGCCGCGGTAATGTCTTCCGTATCGCCAAAGAAGCGGTAATGAAGGCTGGGCAATATGCCTACCGTGACCGTCGTAACAAGAAACGTGTGTTCCGCCGTTTGTGGATTGCCCGTATCAACGCTGCAAGCCGCTCATTTGGCCTGACCTACAGCCAGTTTGCCAATGGCCTGAAAAAAGCCGGTATCGAGATTGACCGCAAGGTGCTGTCCGATATGGCGATTCACGATAGCGCCGCTTTCGGTGCCATCGTGGAACAGGCTAAAGCCAAGCTTGCTGCCTGATTTTCAGGACAAAATGCTATTAAATATATAGCTGTTTGCGCAAGAAAATAAAGGGCTGGAGCTTGAAAAAGCTCTGGCCTTTTTTTATGGTCTTTGGCGCTGCAATTTTCTGGTGGCCGTGTGGCCGACAGTAGCGCTGCTGTGTTTTTTTTTCGCACCCGTACAAGAGAATTTATGAACGACGCCGATACCCTCAACAAACTGGTAAATGCTGCCCAAGTCAGTTTTGGACAGTCCATGACGCCTGCCGACCTGGAGAATGCCAAAGCCCAGTTTCTGGGCAAATCAGGCCGCATTACCGAGTTGATGAAGGGTATGGCGCAGCTTTCCGTCGAGGAAAAAAAATCCCGCGGTGCCGCCATCAATCTGGCCAAGCAGGCCATTGAAGCCGCACTGAATGAGCGCCGCCAGGCCCTTGCCAATGCCGAACTGGAAAAACAGCTCAAGGCCGAAGCGCTTGACGTCAGTCTGCCCGGCCGCCAGCGTACCCAGGGCGGCCTGCATCCCGTATCGCTCACGCTGGAGCGGATTGAAGCCATTTTCGGTTCCATGGGTTTTGATGTGGCGCATGGCCCCGAGATTGAAACCGACTGGTTCAATTTCACGGCCCTCAACACGCCCGAAGACCATCCTGCGCGCTCCATGCACGACACGTTTTATGTCGAGGGTGGCACTGAAACCGCGCCCAATCTGCTGCGCACCCACACCAGCCCGATGCAGATCCGTTATGCGGTCCAGCATGTCAAGAAGCACCGCGCCGTCATCGATGCCGGCGGCCGTATGCCCGAGATTCGCGTGATTGTGCCGGGCCGCACCTACCGCGTGGACAGCGATGCCACCCATTCGCCCATGTTCCACCAGTGCGAAGGCCTGTGGATTGGCGAAAACGTGAGTTTCAAGGATCTGAAGTTCGTGTTTACCGATTTCTGCCGCACCTTCTTCGAGAGCGACAACCTGGTGCTGCGTTTCCGCCCCAGCTTCTTTCCCTTCACCGAGCCGAGCGCCGAGATTGACATCCAGTTCCAGAGCGGTCCGCTGTCCGGCCGCTGGCTGGAAGTGGGCGGCTCCGGCCAGGTGCATCCGAACGTGGTGCGCAACATGGGGCTCGATCCTGAAAAATACATCGGTTTTGCCTTTGGCATGGGACCAGACCGGCTGACCATGCTGCGCTACGGGGTCAATGATTTGCGCCTGTTCTTCGACGGCGATGTCCGCTTTTTGTCCCAGTTTCAGTCCTAAAAACAAGAAGAAAAAGGTAAGACCATGCAATTCCCAGAATCCTGGTTGCGCGAATTTTGCAACCCAGCCCTCAGCACCGAGCAACTCGCCGAAACCCTCACCATGGCCGGGCTTGAAGTCGAAGACCTCAAGCCGGTAGCCCCGCCTTTCACCAAGATCGTGGTCGGCGAAATCATGGAAGCCGTGCAGCATCCGAATGCCGACCGCCTGCGCATCTGCCAGGTCGATGTGGGACAGGGCAGCCCGCTGACCATTGTGTGCGGTGCGCCGAATGCCCGCGTCGGCATCAAAGTGCCCTGCGCGCTGGTGGGTGCTGAACTGCCGCCCGGCGAAGATGGCAAGCCTTTCCTCATCAAGGTGGGAAAGCTGCGCGGTATCGAGAGCCAGGGCATGCTGTGCTCGGCGCGCGAACTCAGGTTGTCCGAAGACCAGGGCGGTCTGCTGGAACTGGCTCTTGACGCGCCGCTCGGGCAGGACATTCGCGAGCATCTGAAGCTTGATGACATCTTGTTCACCCTCAAGCTCACGCCCAATCTGGCGCATTGCCTGAGTGTCCATGGCGTTGCGCGTGAAGTCGCGGCCCTGACGGGGGCACCGTTGAATGCGCCGTCTTTTCCCGCAGTGCCTGTCGGCAGTACCGAGCAACTGGTCGTCAAGGTCAGTGCGCCCGATCTGTGTGGCCGTTTCTCTGGCCGCATCGTGCGCAACGTGAATCCACAAGCCGCCACACCATCATGGATGGTCGACCGCCTTGCGCGCTGCGGTCAGCGCAGCGTCACGGCGCTGGTGGATATTTCCAATTACGTCATGTTCGAGCTGGGGCGTCCCAGTCACATTTTTGACCTCGACAAGATCCAGGGTGCTCTTGATGTTCGCTGGGGCCATCCCGGCGAGACGCTCAAGCTGCTGAATGGCAACACCGTCACGGTCGATGAGAAAGTGGGCGTCATTGCGGACGCTAATCAGGTCGAATCGCTGGCCGGCATCATGGGCGGCGATGCCACAGCGGTGTCGGATGACACGAAAAATATCTACGTCGAAGCCGCTTTCTGGTGGCCCAAAGCGATTGCTGGCCGCTCACGCCGCTTCAACTTTTCCACCGATGCGGGCCACCGCTTTGAGCGGGGCGTTGACGCCGGCCAGACCGTGGAACACATTGAACGGATCACGCAGCTCGTCATGGATATTTGCGGCACACCAGATACGGTGTGCGGCCCCATCGATGATCAGCAGGTCAACTTGCCCAAGGCTGCACCCGTTACCCTTCGAGTTGCACGTGCGGCCAAGGTGATCGGCATGCCGCTCACGCAGGCGCAGTGCCTGGATGCGCTCAAGCGCCTCGGTCTGGATGTGGCTGAAGGCGAGGGCATGCTGACCGTTACGCCGCCCAGCTACCGTTTCGACCTCCAGATCGAAGAAGACCTCATTGAGGAGGTGGTGCGCATGGTTGGTTATAACCAGCTGCCCGAAACCCCGCCGCAGGCACCCATCACTGCCCGCATCCGGCCAGAAGCCGAGCGCAGCCCGTTTGCCGTGCGCCGGGCGCTGGCGTCACTGGGCTACCAGGAAACCATCAATTTCAGCTTTGTGGAAGAGCGCTGGGAGCATGAGCTGGCGGGCAACCCGAACCCCATCAAGCTGCTGAACCCGATTGCCAGCCAGATGAGCGTGATGCGCTCGTCCTTGCTGGGTTCTCTGCTGCAGGTGCTCAAGTTCAACCTGGACCGCAAGGCACCACGCGTGAACGTGTTTGAGCTGGGCCGGGTGTTCCTGCGCGATGCGCAAAGCCAGAATACCGACACCACCGTGGCTGGCTTTAACCAGCCCATGCGGGTGGCTGGCCTGGCCTATGGGGCGAGGTCGCAATTACATTGGGGCCAGTCTGACAAGGCAGTGGACTTTTTTGACATCAAGGGTGATGTCGAAGCCTTGCTGGCTCCGCTGCAAGCTGTTTTTGCGCCAGCAATACACCCTGCCATGCATCCTGGCCGCTGCGCCAGCGTGTCGATCGTGGGGAAATCGATTGGTTTCGTGGGCGAACTGCATCCCCTATGGCGCCAAGGCTATGAATTGGCACAGGCCCCCCTGTTGTTTGAACTGGAACTCGATGCGGTGCTGCAGCGCCAGATACCGTTTTTCAAAACGGTCAGCAAGCTACAGCCTGTCGAGCGGGATATTGCAGTCATCGTGCGCGAAAGCGTGACCCATGCAGCGCTCATGGCAGCCATTCATCATGCCGATACGCAGGGTTTGCTCAAGGGCGCAACGCTGTTCGATGTGTATCGGCCGCAGCAAGCCAATGCCAGCATGCAGATGGGCGAGAAAAGTCTGGCCGTACGCCTGATGCTGTCGAGCGATATCGCGACCTTGACCGATGAAGCTATTGACGCGGCTGTCCAGGCGGTCTTGGCAAGCCTGCAAGGTCAGTTGCAGGCTCGGCTGCGTGCTTGATATCTTCGTTCAGACCACTTAAAAACAATAATTGCCAGGAGGAAATCCCATGGAATTTTCGGTTGAAAGCCTGGAAACCCCGGCGCTGACCAAAGCGCATCTGGCCGAATTGCTGTTCGAGCAGATCGGGCTCAACAAACGCGAATCCAAAGAAATTATTGACGCGTTTTTTGAGCTGATTTCAGAGCGCCTGGTCGAAGGCAAGGATGTGAAAATTTCCGGTTTTGGCAATTTCCAGATACGCACCAAAGCCCCGCGCCCCGGCCGCAATCCACGTACCGGAGAAGCTATTCCCATTGAGGCCCGCAGGGTAGTGACTTTTCACGCCAGCCACAAGCTCAAGGACCAGATTCAGGGCGTTACCGCTGTGGAGACAGGCAACGCGAACGGTTCATCAGAAGACACTGAACCGTAAATTGATGATGGCTGGCTTGGTAAAAGACGGCCAGAATAAAGTTCTGGATTTTCCCTTTGCGCCAATTTGCAAGTTGGAGTAAATTCAAAGCCATGTTCTTCAGGGCATTGATTTAATTGGAAAAATTTTTGCCTCCCATTCCTGCTAAACGCTATTTCACG